>CAMYZK010000223.1 GCA_947303825.1 uncultured Prevotella sp.
CCTACACTCCTACACTCCTAAAAAGATTGTTAGTACGTTAAGCGTGTTTTCGCCCGTTTTACGATGATTTGACTTTTTCCCTTTTGCTGCCGAGGGGAAATCCCCCCTCAACGATAGGGATTATCATATCAACAAAAAGGGATATTCCCCCGTTCTTTTATCAGCGGAGTTGCTACCTTTGCGCTATATTAACAAATACTAATAATTAATAAAAACAATTTAGCTATGAGGCATCTTATTACACTTGCAGTTGCACTGCTAACGGCGGCTAACGTGATGGGTCAGGCGGAGCCAGAACAGTTTTTAGGTATCAATGCTCTTACAAAGGACTCGGCCTACTATGCCGACCAGGCAGAGGCTTGGGGCCGTGAGGTGAAGCTGCATCCAACGGACGAGAAGGCCTGGAAGTATTACTTTATGGCCGTCAACTACCGTGCCCTCTACGACGGTGACTACCAAGCCAAGGAAGAGGTGGTGAGAAGAATGGGTGAAGCCATTCCCGACAGCTATACCTATTACTATACCCTGTACCGTAGCAGCTACGACGAAGAGGTCATGGACAGCTGTGGCCGCAAAGCCGTGGCTATGCTACCAAAAGAGAAAGACTTCTTCGACTACGATGTGTGGACGGCCTATCTCGTTACACGCCAGCCTGAGCGGGCCGCGTCACACTGCAAAGCGTATCTACGGAGCGGCATCTACTCGGACTACGCGCTCGCACACGCCCGCAACGTGCTGGCAAGCATGGAGCCCAACTCCATCTACTTCGGAAGCGGCGACTTACAGGTGATACCGCTATGGATGCTGCAGTATGGAAAGGGTAAATATACCGACAGGACTGTCGTTGCTCTGCCCATGCTGACCAATAACACCTATCGCCAGCGGTTGTTCCACGAGCTGGGAATAGACAACAGGTATGAAGCCGAGGTGCCCGATAGCACACGCTTTAGTGAAGAAGCAGTCAACAACTGGCTTTGCAGCACAGTTGAGACCATTAGGAAGGCAACAGGACGCACGGTCTATTTTCCCAGCAACAACAACGATTGGATTGAAAACTACTGGTACGGGAAGCTCTTTCCAGAAGGACTGGTGCAGAAATGTTCGGACAGGGATTACGACTGGTATAAGGTGATGGAGCATAACTACGAGAAGGTGTACAATCTGTCGTTCCTAAAGAAACCGGCATCGGAAGACCGCTGGAGCACAGCGAACGTCATTGCCGAGCTTTTCGTAAGTAGCATGAAGCCGCTGCTCTATCGGCCCGACATGGCGTCACAGCTGTTTCCCACCTCCCTGTTCTACAGCAACGCCAAACTGTTTAACAAGCGCATCCTTTTCCTGATAAGCATTATCAATGGCACTAACTACAGCGATGCCCACAAACAGGATTACATTGAATGGCTGGACACCCGGACAAAAATATATCCCTCCTTCGACGATGACGATGAAGGCAACGAAGAAGAGTGATAGGCGGGCTTCGCCCTAAATGATAAATACCCGCTCAGGTGGGAACACCAGCAAAAGTAATGTCTAAACTCCTAAACTCCTAACTCATTAAGGATGCAGAAAAGAAGGTTGCCTTCATCGTCGCGCAGGTGCATGCCGTTGCCCTGACAGTAGCGGAAGAACTTGCAGTGGGCGCACGGGCCTTGCTTCATCCACCGGCGGTCGCGATAGGGCAGGAAGGCGCGTTGCCACACCTCCATGAAGTCGTCTGTGTAGATGTTGCCCTGGTGATAGTTGGCCCTGATGCTGGTGCAGGCCGATATGGAGCCGTCGGCAAGGACAGAGCCGATGGTGATGCCGGCCTGACAGGAGAAGAGGCGGTTGCGCACCTCCCCCTCGTAGGCTCCAAGGAATCCCTCGCAGCCGTAGTCCATGCGTATCTGCCCATCCTTGCGTGTATGGCGTATGAACTGCATCATGGTGTGCAGCTCGTCGGGGGTGAGCCGCATGTCGGGGTCGGCAGCGGCCCTGCCAACGGGGAAGACGGTGAACACACGCCACCGCTTCACTCCCTTGGCTATGAGGTAGTCTCTGATTGCCGCCAGCTGCGACAGGTTGCGGCGGTTGATGCAGGTCACCACATCGAAGGTGATGTGAGGGGTGGCCACCAGCATGGCGAGGGCCTGGTCTACCATGTCGAAGCTGTGCTGGTGGCCCCGCATCCAGTTGTGCTCGGCGGCAAGTCCGTCGAGGCTGACGGTGATGGAGTGCATGCCTGCCCTGACGAGGGCCTGAAACCGCTGCGGGGTAAGGGCGAGGGCGTTGGTGACCATGCCCCAGGGGTACCCGCGATGGTATATGGCGGCGCATACCTCTTCCAGGTCCTGACGCATGAGGGGCTCGCCGCCAGAGATGACGACAAAGACCTGATGGGGGTCGCACTGCCGCGCTATGCTGTCGAGTACTCGGAGAAAGTCCTCGGCGGGCATGTCTCGCTGTGCGGCCACGGCCTTGCAGTCGCTGCCGCAGTGGCGGCAGTGCAGGTTGCAGCGCAGGGTGCACTCCCAGAAGAGCTGGCGCAGGGGGTGCTCGGCACGGGCGTTGGCCTCGTGCCGGCGCCACAGCTCGAGTGCGAGCCGCTGGCGCAGCGATAAGCGGTGGGCCTGCGTCATCAGTCGGCGGGCTGCTGGCTTATGTGTACCACGGCATCGCCCTTCTCGCTCTCTATGACCAGGGAGTCAAGCCTTGACGTCTTGTCCTGGTTGGCTTCGGTGGCGGTGAGGAAGATGGTGGTGCGACCAGTGCCGGCAGTGTCGGACAGAGAGACGAAAGGCGGTATGTGGCGGGCCTTCCAGTTGCCGTCGGTGACGATGGTCACCTCCTCGTCGACATCCTGGCGCGACGTCATGTCCAGCTCGCCGGGAAACACCTCGATGTAGTCATCAGAGGGTGGCGGGCCGTAGCAGGCCATGAAAGCCAGCGAGGAGCTGAATCCCAGCAGTGTCAGCACGCGGGTGATGATGCGGTTGCACAGTTTTCTTAGCCTTGATCTCATAGGCGTTGAGCGGGTTTATTCCAACGGCAGATACCAGTTCTGCTCTATGGTAAGGTCTTTGGTGGGCTGCTTGTAGGCAAGCTTGCGTGCCAGCCATAGGCTGCCGAAGTTTGCTCCATAGAGACCTGCTGCATTCTTGTGGCGAGCCAGGCGGCAGAGGTCGTAGAAGCGGGTGCCCTCGAAGGCAAACTCCAGCGCATATTCGTCGCAGAGCAAGTCTTCTACGGCATTGATGGAGTCTTGCTTTGTAGCTCCTACGCTGACGTTGAAGTCGCTGGCTATCTGACTGAGCTTCTTGCCTACGATGTTGTCCATGGTGTAGGGCGACAGTCCCGGACGGTAGTAGATGGCGTTTGACATCCGGTAGATGTCGGCTGCCATGCCAGAGCCGTGCATGTGTATGCCCATCCAGTTGCTGGGGTCGGTGAACTTCGACTTGTTTTCGTCGGACAGCAGGGGATAGGTGGTGGTGAGTGCCTCCAGGGTGGCGGGTGTCATATAGATGGCATTGACCAGCCCCTCGTGTATGCCGTCTTTGAGTATGGCAAAGGCAGCATCGGGCATGCCAAGGCGGTTGAAGGCCTCGGCCAGGTGCATCCATACCGTGGAAGTGCGGTAGAGGGGGATGCTGGCATTGTTGAACTTCGTTATCCACACCTGGGTGGAGTCGGTCTCGGCATTCTCACGCTCGTGTATGATGCTGCGGTAGCGCATGTCGCCCAGCTGGGACTTGTTGACAACAACGTTGGATGTGGTGCTGGCATTGGAGACGTAGTAGTAGTCCTGCGAGTTGGTAAGGCTGAGATAGCTGTCGCTGGCCACCAGCTGCACCTCGTCTACATAGCGGCTCTCGCCACTCTTGTCGGTGGCATAGAGGTCGTAGCCGTATGTGAGCGGCAAGATGGTGGTGGCACCTTGCAGGCTGGACGTGGGCATGGGTATGTAGGTGATGTAGTCGTTTTCGGTCCTTTTGAAGATGTCTGACCATGTGCCGGCACCAAAGCCGGTGAAGTTGGAGTTGTCCCAGTCGCTAGGCAGCTCGTCCATATAGGCAGAGCGGCTGCTGGAGACGTATGGCTGCGTGTAGGCAGCATGCGTGGTGGCAGCCACCTTGGTGAAGTAGCGTATGTAATGGCTGGCGGCCTGGCTGTAGTTGCCTGTCTCAAGATACATGTCGCCCAGTACAACGTCGGCGGGGAAGAAGATGTAGGACGGATTGAAGTTGGCATACGACGGGGTGCTGCCATAGTTGGGCACGCCGTAGACCTTGTCCTTGGTGTAGTATTCAAGGTCGGGAGCCAGTGCGCTGACAATGCCATTAAGGTCTAGCTCGGGATAGTTGTTGTTGTCTATCTGCGAGATCTGTGTCAGCGGCTCGGTATAGAAGGGCACTTTTCCGTATACCCTGGCAAGCTGCATGTAAGCCCATGCCCTGATGGACTTCACCGCCACATACTCGTTCATCATGACATAGTCGGCACCGGTGCGCAGGGTGGTGTCTACATGAGCAATATAGTAGTTGCAGTTGTTGATGACGCGGTAGTAGACAAAGGCGGAGTCGTACCTGTTCTGGGTAGTGGCCGAGAAGTCGGCCAGCTGGCGCAGGTTGTTGTCGGTATAGGTGGTGGTCTGTACCAGGTCGCCGCGCATCTCTCCCTGGAACACATACTGGTCGGCCAGTTGCTGCATGCCCTGCAGTATGCCCAGCGCATAGAAGATGGTGTCGGTCTTGTGGTTCAGCTCGGGTTCAAAGAGCTGGCGCGAGCTGTCGGTCTCGAGCATGTCGGAGCAAGAGACCCC
>CAMYZK010000224.1 GCA_947303825.1 uncultured Prevotella sp.
GGACTGTAGTGCAGGAGTATGTGTGTACACAAAAAGAACCGTCCCTTCTGTGTACGGATATTATTTTTAAGGGGAAATCGTGCGAGGTATCGGAAAAAGTTGTATCTTTGCACCGTCAAAGCCGCGATTAAGCGAGCGAAGAGCCGATTATTATTCGAGCTTTTCCGAGCGGAAGCGGTTTCGAACGAAGTTCAAACGATAAAACGCTGAAAAATGTGGAAGCAACAACCGCAAGAAGACGCACGGCGCACCCGATGAGCTACTACTGGGGCGTAGTGAAGGACATGGACGACAGCACTTTTGGCACTTTTAACGCCAGAATCATACGATAATTCAGAAAAAAGTTGTAAATTTGCAAACGTAAAATGACAAAATATGTCACGCGAACAAATAATAGAGAAGCACAAAAGCCTTTTCTGGTACACTCCGGAGGGTGAAAAGCAGCACATCAGCGATGCCCTGCTTGTGGAGCGCATCCTCAACGACGGCACGCTCGATGACTACCGTGAACTTGTGGCTACACTTGGCGGTAAGCGTGTGGCCGAGGTTTTTTTCGCTGCCACTGGTCGCCAGAAGCAGAACTACTATCCCGAAATCTACCACTTCTTTTCACTCGTCCTGAAGAAATATGCATAGCGAGATTCTCAACGACCGACAAATAGAACTGCTACCGCTCATGTCACAGTTCCGACGCGAGTACTACCTTGTAGGTGGCACGGCCATCGCATTGTATATCGGGCACCGTCGCAGCATCGACTTTGACCTGTTCAAGCCGTCGCTGATTAACCATAAGCGTAATCTCGAAAAGATTTCGGCAGCGCCATTCGCCCATACAGTTACTCGTCGTGTTACCGAGCAGATGAACCTCATTGTCAACGATGTCAAGGTCACTTTCTTCCAGTATCCCTTCCCCATAGAGCCTACTGCCAAGTTCGAGAATTACTTTCGTCTGCCCTCACTGCTACAGCTTGCTGCCATGAAGGCCTACGCCCTTGGTCGGCGTTCCAAGTGGAAAGACTACGTGGATTTGTATTTCCTGTTGAGCAATCACTTCACCATTGCAGACATCACCACATGCGCCACTCAGCTCTTCGGTGAACTCTTTTCCGAAAAGATGTTCCGTTCCCAGCTTTGTTTTTTCGATGATATTGACTATACCGAGGCCGTGGACTGGCTCATTCCCAATCCTCCCACAGATGACGAAATAAAGCAAGCACTGACGGATATTGCAGTACAGGGATTGGAGGAAGTCTAAATAGAAGAACAAAAACATAACGATAAATCGCAAGGCGGGCGAGGATGGATATAGCACATCCTCGCCCGCTTTTTGATAGGGGAAAAAGCGTCGAAAATATTTTAATATAGAAAATATACAAAGTGTCACTTTTTCAGTTAATGAATTTAGTATCTGCAAGTTATACTGGTGATACTTTTTAATAAAGTGTCACTTTTTTGAGAGGATTTTGAAGTTTTCATGTAAAAGTATTGCAAATAAGAGAAAAATATTGTATCTTTGCAAGGTGATTGCGACCTAGTCCAAGCATCTGAAAAACTAAAAATCAACAAAGCCTACAAAACTATGAAGATCACCATCATCAACACAGAGAGAAAAGAAAAAAGGTACACGCGCGTGGAACTGGATGAGTTTGTAGCCCAGCTGCGCGACGGCAGCTACCGGCCTGCACACTTCAGTGAAACCACGAAAGAAGTGTGCTTCGCGGCAGAGTGGCAGAAACAGAACGGCGAGCTGAAGGCAAGGGAGGTGAACCGAATTGTTCTTCTCTCGTTGGAAAACCTGCGCGACCTGCCTACTGCTGAGGAGTACAAACGGCTGGCTTGCCAGCAGCCCTACACCCTACTCTGCTTCCTCGGACACGACGGTCACTCACTGCACATCGTCTGCCCGTTTGCCATTCACCATTCGCCATTCTTCGACGAGCGAAGCGGCAAAGCCGAGCGGAACATTGAACATTCGCTCGTCGAAGAATGGTCAATGGTCAACGGTCAATATCTCAACGCCTACCGCAAGCTGCACTACATCTACTCCTCGCAACTAGGCACCCGCCTGGCCGAGCATGAGCCCACGCTCGAACAGAGCTGTAAGGCCAGCTACGACCCCAAGCCCTACTACAACCCCTCGGCACTGGCCATCACCGTATCGCCGGAGCCGGAGGAGACTCCCGAGTTCCGCATCACCCAGCAGGACATCAGCGACTATAACGACCCGCAGGAGATTCCCGGTGTCAGCCTCCATGCCAGCCGCATGCGCCGCTTCCACGACTGTCTCGACGCCGCCATAGAGAAGCACCGTGCCATCGGCGACAAGGAGCTCTTCCAGGATGCCGTTCTCGAACAGCTGGCCGACGGCTGCCGCCAGATGGGGCTGCCCCAGGCTTTCGCCGTCAACCTGTGCACCTATATCCCGATGCTCGGCGGACTGGAGAACCGCGAGACCATTGAGAGCGTCTTCAAGACAGCCTACCTGCGCGAGACGCTGAAGACCGTACCCCTGAAGTTCACCCGGCCGTCGGCACTGCTCACCTATAAGACCGAGGCCTACATGAAGGAGCACTACACGCTGCGGCTGAACGTGATGACCGGCGTGCCCGAATACCGCAAGAACGCCGCAGGCTATGGCTTCCAGCCACTCAACCTGGCCGCACGTAACACGATGTCAATCAACGCCCTGAAAGCCGGCGTTGACTCGTGGGACAAGGACCTGAACCGCTACATCGACTCAGACCTCATTCCCCGCTACTACCCCATGCAGGACTACCTGGACCACCTGCCCCGCTGGGATGGCAGGCACGACTACGTGGGCGAGGTGGCACGCCGCGTGAAGGCCGACCGCCCGGCCGAAGGGCGCTTGCAAGGCAAGAACCCTCACTGGGAGAGTGACTTCCACACGTGGATGCTCTCGATGGTGGCACAGTGGACGGGTAAAGACCGTCAGCACGGCAACGCCATCGTGCCACTGCTCATCGGTCCGCAGGGAAGCGGGAAGACCACCTTCTGCCGACGCCTGCTGCCCGGCTTCCTGCAGACATACTACAACGACCGCCTGTCGATGAAAAACGACAGCGACATCTTCACCGCCATGTCGAGCTACGCCCTTATCAACATCGACGAGTTCGACGCCATGTCCAAGTCGCAGCAGCCCATACTGAAGTACCTCATCTCGAAACACGACGTGAAGTTCCGTCCACCCTACGGCAAGGCCATCGAGCAACGCCAGCGCTTCGCCTCGTTCATTGCCACCACCAACAACAGGCGGCCCCTCGTCGACCCTACCGGCTCGCGACGCTTCGTCTGCATCTATGCCGAAGAGATTGACAACACGGGCTACATAGACCACAACCAGCTATACGCCCAGCTCGTCCAGGAACTGAAGGAGGGACGCCGCTACTGGCTAGAGGATGCCGACAACGAGCGTATCATGGAGCAAAACAAGGACTTCCAGCAGGTGCTCGACTACCAGCAGATGGTGGAGCAAACCTTCCTGAAACCCGAAGAGACACCTTGCGACGTGAAGCCGATGCTACTGCAGGACATCATGCAGATTCTCGCCGCCCGCTTCCCCACCTTCGTCGTCAGGAAGAACACTGACATGGAGCTGGGCCGCAGGCTCAACAGCATGGGCTACGAACACCATCGGCTGAACAAAGGAGCGGCCTATCTGATGGCGGTAAAAGAGCCATAAGCAAAGTAAAACAACTTGTTTTACTGAAAAAGGGGGCTCCCCTCAGTCATCTAGAGCCCCTCCTGCAAAGTAAAACAACTTGTTTTACTTGAGTGACGGTAGGTGACACTTCTAAACAAAGTGTCACCTCTGTAACAGAAAGTACATCAGACAGTTATATCAAAAAGTGACACTTTTATAAAAAAATGAAATAAAAAAAAAGAAAGAGTTATGGCAATACACATCAGACTTATCAGGAACAACATCAAGAGCAGCAGTTCATACGGGAAATACTTTGCAAAGACTGTAAGCCGGGGCGAGGTGTCGCTGAACGACATGATGCGCGAGTCGCTGTTGGCCCACGGCTATAGCGACGCGGCGGTGGTGACCGTGATGGACGACCTGGAGGAAGCCCTGAAAGTGAAGCTCTCCGACGGCTACACCGTGGTGCTCCCAGGCATAGGGCGCTTCAGCCTGCGCGTGGAGAGCGAGGGCGTGGACGAGCCGAAGCAGTTCAGCCTGCGCCGACACATCCGGCGCATCGTCTGCGGCTTCCTGCCTGCCAGCCGCCGACAGCCCGACCACAGCATCGTCTACAACTTCTGCGACGGCGTGAAGGCCGTCTGGGAACACGGCTTCGACCCGTCAGATACGTCCCACGTACTGTATCCCTAACTGTCAATATATTAAACTCGAAGCCGTGTCGCTCATTTATTCTGCTTTACTCGAATTACACTCCATTTCATCCTTGCCCGTATCATACGGAGGTAGCAACGGCTCGGCATCGGCATATCCCACCTCATACATGTTCTTGCGGAACAGCTTGGGGCCGTAAGCCGGTGCCTCTTCCGTGATGCCATACTCAACGATCTCTCCTGGAACAACGATACGGGACTGCGTTTCAATAACCTTCGCTTTCCAATGCCAATAATGGGAATCAGTCCCCTGAACAAGAAGTTCTGGGTCTGTTATCAACTCAATCAACGTTGCTTCGTGATACCTACACTCATAGACTCTATCACCCTTCTTTAACTTACACTTCTCCATAACATCTACTTCTTTGATAATTCATTGATAATCTCTTTCCTTTCTCTAAATACTGCTA
>CAMYZK010000225.1 GCA_947303825.1 uncultured Prevotella sp.
CGTAGAACTTTTTCTTCTTCTCGTCTTCCACTACGCGGTAAGTACCGTTTTCCGTCCAGAGCTTCTGCCACTTTTTCTCAATCTCTCTAAAGTTGTATTCCATATTATAATATATATGACGTTGGTTTATATTGCTTTAGCATGCAAAGATACGGTAAAAAGACGAAAATGCAAAAAAAAAATGCAGAAAAAATAATTCTGTTTTGTTTTTTATTCGTATCTTTGCAAGATAGAACAGAAACATATTTATTAACCATTTAAAATTCTATGCTTATGTATAAAACATTACGCTTAACGTTAATCGGCCTGTTTACTCTGCTTACAGGCACTTTGATGGCACAGAGAACCGTGACTATCGATTTTGACAATGACTACCAGACGCTGTTCCCCGACTTACCTGGTGTCTCTCAAGGTACAGATGGACACGACGGTGACTTCACCGAGGCCACTACATCCAGCATGGTCGATAATGCCGTCATGGTGGTAGTCTCTCCTGCCGAGGATGCAAAAACCCCCAGCCGTATATGGAGTTCATCGCCACGCCTCCGCATGTATTCCGGACAGTTCTCCGTTGCTGCCATTGGCATGATTACCAAAATTGAGTTTACGTCAAACGACAAGTTCAACATGACAGCTCTCAATGGTACTCTTGACGGCAAGACCTGGACAGGAAATGACAACATAGTGATATTCGATGTTGGTGGTAACACTCAGTTAAAAAAGATTGAGGTGACCCTTGACGGCGGTGAGGTAGGCCCCGGCCCTGACGATGATTCAGGTTACGACATCATCTCGGGCAATATCAACGAGAGCGACAACAAGATTGTGTTCGACTTTGTGGGTAAAGACAAGGATAGCGAAGCCGAAGTGACTGGCAAGATGGTCTTTGACTTTGCCGACGGCAGCTGCACCAATTCTACGATAGCCGTTACCTATCCCACAGAAGCCTTGGCCCAAGCCGGCTATAACGATGCCGTTGCCAATGCCGAAAAGGAGGGCTATAGCGATATTAAGCTCGATGGCAAGACGGTGTCGGCCAACACAAACAGCCAGTTTGCCGGTAAGCCCAAAATCTATGTCAAGTATATACTTGCCATGATTCTGGAAGAGAATCCGTTCTCCGGCTTTGGTACAGAGAACAGTCCCTTCTCTCCTACCGATGCCATTGTAATGAGCTTAATGCAAGAACAAGGTGTGGCTACTGAAGAAAACTACTACATCAAGGGCAAAATCTCTTCCATTACGTTCCCCTTCGACACACAGCATGGCACTGCCACCTTCTTTATCTCCAAGGACGGATCGAAGACTGCCGAACAGTTCCAAGTCTACAGTGCCTACTATCTGGAGAACAAATCATGGGTTGATGGCTACACACAGATTAAGGAAGGCGACGATGTCATTATCTGCGGTAAGCTAATCAACTACCAAGGCACGCCTGAGACAGCCAGCAGGAAGGCTTACATCTACTCACTCAACGGTGTGAAAAAGGCCGAAGGCGGCGAGACACCTGACCCCGAAGTACAGCTCATCACAGTGAGCAAGGCACTCGAAATTATCGATGCCCTGGAAAACGGCAAGATCACGACAGATAAATATCAGGTGAAGGGTTACGTCATCAGCATCACCGAGATTTCAACAAGTTGGGGCAATGCTACCTTTGTTATGGCCGACAGCAAGGCTGATCAGACTGGTCTCACCGTGTTCCGCGCGAAAGGCTTCGACAACCAGAATATCACCGACGAGAACCTGTTTAAGGTTGGCGATGAGGTTGTTCTAGAGGGTAAGCTGCAGAAATACGTAAAGAACGACGTTATCACACCCGAACTGAGCAGCTGCTATTTCATTTCCATCAACGGTAAGGGCAGCGGTATCACCGACGTGCAAGCCGACACTGCAGCTGCTAAGATATACAACCTCAGCGGTCAGCGGGTGAAGAACGCCCAGAAGGGTCTATACATTGTCAACGGCAAGAAAGTTGTGCTGAAATAATTGTTCTGCATGTTTGATTCCCCCTTCAGGCCTTGCATCTGAAGTTTGCAGGACATAAACCAACAACCTATTTCAAACCTTATGAATAGAAAGAAATTATTGATGGCAGCAGTGCTGATGGCAGCAAGCATCAGCACTGCTATAGCCGACAAGAAGCTAAAGGCCGACGAGCCGAAAGACCCCAACGAGATGGTGGCCTATCTCTTTACCTACTTCAACAGCAATGCCCCTGAAGACGAGCAGATATGCTACGCCATAAGCGACGATGGCTACAACTACACGCCGCTGAACGACGGGGCTCCTGTCATTGAGAGCGACACCATTGCGCTGACACAGTGCGTGCGCGACCCGCACATACTGCGATGCGAAGACGGCAAGACCTTCTACATGGTAGTTACCGATATGCGGTCGGGCTACGGATGGTCGAGCAACCGTGGCATGGTACTGCTCAAGTCTACCGACCTCATAAACTGGCAGCACTCGGCCATCAACTTCCCCACGCGCTATACCAAGGCGTGGAAAAACGTCATTCGCGTATGGGCTCCGGAGACCATCTACGACCACAAGACAGGCAAGTATATGGTGTTCTACTCGCTGAGGACTAGCGACCACGGCTCTTTCGACAAGATTTACTACCAGTATGCCAACAAGGACTTTACCGACCTGGAGGGTGAACCAAAATGGCTCTTCGATGCCGGTAACGCCACCATCGACGGCGACATTGTCTATAACGATGCCGACAAGATGTACCACCTCTTCTATAAACAGGAGTCGGGACGCGGCATCTACCAGGCTGTGGCAAAGAACCTTACCGACAAGTGGCAGATGCTGGGCGGCAACGTAGAGCAGACCAAGGAGGCCGTTGAGGGTGTAGGAGTGTGCAAGGCTATTGACGGCAAGTCGTGGATTATCATGTACGACTGCTACGGCAGTGGCCACTACCAGTTCTGCAAGTCTGAAGACCTGAAGACCTTCCAGTTTGTACAGAACACGGAGACAAAGGGAAAGTTCACGCCGCGTCACGGCACCATCATTCCCATCACCCGTGCAGAGAAAGAGCGTCTGCTGAAGGAGTTTGGCAACCACAAGCAGCCCATACTGCAAGGATTCCATGCCGACCCGGAGGTGCTTTACAGCAACAAGACCAAGAAGTACTACATCTACAGCACCACCGACGGCACTCCGGGCTGGGGAGGTCACGACTTTAGCGTGTTCAGCTCTACAAACCTGACTGACTGGACCGACGAGGGCAAGATGCTCGACGTGAAGGGCGACCAAGTGAAGTGGGCAACAGGCAACGCATGGGCACCGTGCATCATTGAGAAAAAAGTGGGAAAGGACTATAAGTACTATTTCTATTTCTCTGCCCACAACCCAAAGAGCAACCGCAAGGAGATAGGAGTGGCTGTGAGCGACAGCCCTACAGGGCCGTTTGTTGACAGCGGTGCACCCATCATCACCGATGCCGACCGCCCCAAAGAAGCACACGGTGGACAGGCTATCGACGTTGATGTCTTTAAAGACCCAAAGAGCGGTAAGTGCTACCTGTACTGGGGCAACGGATTCATGGCAGGTGCCGAGCTGAACGACGACATGCTGTCGGTGAAGAAGGAAACCATCACCCACATGACTCCACAAGGCGGCAACCTGAACACATGGGCCTTCCGCGAGGGTGCATACGTCTTCTATCGCAAAGGCACTTATTATTTCCTCTGGTCGGTCGATGACACCGGCTCGCCCAACTACCACGTATGCTATGGCACGGCAAAATCACCTCTAGGCCCCATCAACATTGACGAGCAAAACTACATGGTGATAAAGCAGAAGCCCGAAGACAAGATTTACGGCACTGCCCACAACAGCATACTTCAGATTCCAGGCAAAGACGAGTGGTATATTGTCTATCACCGCATCAACAAGCAGTTCATTAACCGCGAACCCGGTATTCACAGGGAGGTGTGCATAGATCGTCTAACGTTCGACAAGAAAGGAAATATCGTTCCCGTCACTCCTACACTAGACGGGCCAGAGCCACTGGTCACAAAAAAGTAGTTTTCAGAAGGGCACTACGCTTTTAAAGGTCATTTCCTGAGCCGACACTGGGTGTACGAAGGTCAGCTGTTCGGCATGCAGGCATAGTCGGGTGGCTGTCTCACTGTTTGGAGACTGCCACCCGTATAGTCTGTCACCAACGATAGGGGCGTTCAAACCCTTGACATGAGCACAGTGCATGCGTAGCTGGTGGGTGCGACCAGTAAGGGGCATCAGTGCCAGGCGTGCAATGCAGCCTTCGGTTGCAATCACTTCACAGCGGGTGACGGCCGTCTTGCCGTTGACTGGGTCTACTACCTGGCGAGGACGGTCTAGTGGGTCTGGCCGCAACGGCAGGCTAATGGTTGTAGAGGCAGGCAACTGATGGGCACAGCTCACCAGGGCTATGTAACGTTTGCTGATGGTGTGCTGCATGAACTGCCGTTGCAAGTGATGATAGGCTGCGGCATTGAGAGCCACTACCATCAGTCCCGATGTATCTTGGTCTAGCCTATGCACTATATGCACCTCGTCACAGATGCCGCTAAGAAGGCTCTGCACCGATGGCTCACCGGTCCGTCCAGGCACGGAGAGCATGCCCGACGGCTTGTCTACCACCATGACATCTGCGTCTTCATATACTATCTCCAAACCACTTCTACACAGGGCATCCACCCCTGCCTGTGGTTTTAACACCTTAACTCTTAACTCTTCACTCTTCGCTCGGCTTTGCCGCTTGGCTCCGCCAAGAACTCTTAACT
>CAMYZK010000226.1 GCA_947303825.1 uncultured Prevotella sp.
AGACCCCAACGGGCAGCCCGTCATTGCGTCGGGCGTGGTCTACTATCCCAAGACCGGCAAGCCGCGCGGCGTCATCGAGGCACTGTCGTTCAACAAGAACAAGTACGACTACCCCTCTGGCAACCTGGCCAACATCGAGGTGATACAGGGCATGGCGGGATTTGTCATCCTGGTGGCCGACCAGATAGGCAGCGGTGCCACCGGTAACATGGCCTTCCCCTATCTCTACCACGAGAACATTGCCAAGGTGTGTGCCGACCTGCGCCTGGCCGCCACCGAGCTGGTGCGCAACGTCTATGGCCGTGCCATGCCGTCGTGGTCTATGATCTCCGGATTCTCTCTCGCTGCCTTCGAGGCATGGGGCCTGGCCCGCTACTACGGCAAGCATCCCGAGCTGGGGGTGGACATCAGCGAGGTATGGATGAGCGGCGGGCTCTACAACTCGCTTGCTGTGCTCGACTATCAGCTGCGCACACAGCATACTGAATATGCTTTCATACCCAACGTCATCTGCTCGCTCAACCACTATGAGAATCTGGAGCTCGACCTGCACCAAGTGTTCCGGGGAGAGCTGAGCAAACACTACCATGAGTGGTGTACGGGCTACATGCGGCTGGCCGATGTGTCGGTACTGCTGGGTCCAGACGTTGGGGAGTATCTTAACATGGATTTCTTCAGCGATGCCAACCCCGACTATCAGCGGCTCAGGACAGCCATACAGCAACGCCTTTCCATACCCAACGACTGGGTACCGGCCTGCCAGGTGCACATCTATCACGGACGGGAAGACACCTATGTGCCCATTGATGGTGCCGAAGAGCTGGTGGCTTACCTGCGTTCGGTGGGGGCCCATGTAGACTATGTGGAGACCGAGGGGGACCATCAGGAAAATGCTCTTGCTATGGCCGAGGATATGCTCTCGATGCTGTATAAGTGAGTGTGGCACGGTCGAAGACCAGCGTGTCGGGACGGGTGATGCTCGTTGCCATGAACACTCCCTGGGCTCCTCCACGGATGTTGCTGATGGCATTTGTCATGACTGTCTGCCCATAGAGCAACGACTGGTAGAACTCCCATGCGGGCCTGTCTATGCTCAGCACCTCCGTCCTGAGGATGTCGCCATCCCTAAGCGGTATCTTCCCATAGTCGTCCCGTTCTTCTTTCATTCCCTTTTCAGTAGCGCACACCACGTCATACTCAAACTTCCCTTCCACGCTGCTGCGCCCCGAGTGTGTGTTCCACCTGAACACCTCACCGTCGCGATACAGCCGCAGCAACAGATAGTTTCTTGCATCGGGAACAGGGTCACGCCCCTTAAGGTACAGGAAGTAGATGCGCTCGTTCAGCACGTCTATCCACCTGAAACCGATGGAGTCGATGGGTGTGGGAGGCATCATGGTCGACGAGGCCTCATAGTGCCGGCCGTCAACGATGGCTCGCATGCTGTAGGTATGGCCCGCCACGCCCGTCAGCCCCGTATGCGAAAGGTAGCTGTGCTCCTGTCCGTCGTAGTATAGCTGCTCCTCGTTGCCTTCGTCGTCGGCTATCCACACTTGGGCCCCTGGTACCGCCTGCTGGCTTACCGAGTCGCCCATGGAGCGTGTGTGGCTGATGCGCACGCTCACACCCTCGTTGCTGATGCACCCCTCGAACACCACCTGCGCCTCGGCAGTGGGGAAGTCGAAGTCTATCTCATGCTCACACGAGGCGAGGGCCATTATGCCGCAGCACAAGGCTAAAATTGACCATTTACCGTTTACCATTTACCGTTTACCATTTACCGTTTACCATTTACCTTTTACCATTTACCTTTTACCATTTACCATTGACCATTGAACGTTGAACTCGTATGGAGTGCGGTAGCCGCTCGGCTCTTCCGCTTTTACAAAGCGTAGCGACTAAAAGAAATTCTTCACTCTTTTCACAGGGGTTCTTGCGTCCCTTCGGTAGCAAGCGGCAAAGCCGAGCGTCACCCCTGCCTGTGGTCTGTCGCCCCTTCAGGGCTTACCTCTCAACTTTAGATTTTAGATTTAAGAATTTAGAAGTATTCTTGCGTCCCTGCGGTTCTTTCAGTCGCTTCGCTTGCGAAGAACTCTTCACTCTTCACTCTTCACTCTCAACTCTTCACTCTTCACTCTTCACTCTTCACTCTTCACTCTTCACTCCATCAGTATTTGTAGTTGAACGAAACTGTGGGCACGATGCCGAAGAGCGATGTCACCACGGTCTTCGTGCCGGAAGGCTTGCTGTCGTCCTCCTCGAAGCTGACGAAGAAGGGGTTGTAGCGGTTGTAGGCGTTGAACAGTCCGAAGGTCCAGGTGCGTGTCGCCTTCCCTTTCTTCCTGCTGTAGGCCAGACTCAGGTCCAGGCGGTGGAAGTCGGGTGCACGGCAGCTGTTTCGCTTACCGAAGTAATACATCGTCTCGCCGTTCATCTCGTACTTCCCCGTCGGGGCGGTCATGGCCTGTCCGGTGGTGTAGCGCCATGCCGACGACAGAGTCCAGCACGGCGAGAGCTGCGACAGCAGCACCACCACCAGGTCGTGACGGCGGTCGTTGGACGATGTGTACCACCGTCCGTCCATGATGCCGTCAATCTTGTTCTGCACACGCGACAGGGTGTAGGCCACCCAGCCCGTGGTGCGCCCCTTGTTCTTGTGGGCAGCCAGCTCCACACCGTAGGCGCGGCCCCGTCCGCCGGTGATGAGGCGTTCTATCTCGATGTCGGTGTTGAACACCTTTCCCTCGCGCAGGTCGTACACGTTGTCCAGCTTCTTCCAGTAGCCGTCGGCCGTGAAGTCCCAGCCACCGTCGTCGGTCATCGCGGTAATGCCGGCGGCCACCTGGTGGGCTGTCTGCGGCTTTACGTTGTTGCTCAGCAGGGCGAGGCGGTCTATAGGCGTTGTCATCGAGCTGTTGCGGATGGGCTGTATGGGCTGTGCCACCTTGCTGTAACCCACTTTTACTGCCGTGTGGGGGGTGACCTTCCACGACAGGCTGAGCCTGGGCTGCACTATGGTGTAGGCCTTCACCACCTTCCACTTCGCCGGTGTCCACGTGTCTGTTATCTCGCCATTGCTGTCCAGGTGGTAGAAGGGCTTTCCGCCAAGAGCCGCCAGCCAGTCGCAGCGCAGGCCTGCCGAGATGCTCACTCGGTGGCCGAAGAGGTCGATGTCGTCGTTCACCCACAGCGAGGAGAGCCATCCGTCGCGTTTCTCTCGCTCCCTATTCGTGATGATGCGCCATTCTGCCGACTGCAGGCCTACAAGCGTCGTCTCGCCTCCCACGTTCAGCGTGTGCACGCTGCCGGGGGCCCATGTCTGCTGGTGGCGCAGGGTTATCTGACGGTTGAAGCCTTTCATGTCCATGTCAAAGCTGTACAGGTCTATGCCCTGGCTGGTGGCATAGTTGCTGGCAACGAGCTGTGTATGGGCGTAGCTCTTCGCTCCCCGTGTGTGGAGCCATCCCAGCGAGCAGGCGGTGTTGGCCCACGCCATGTTCATCATCTTCTCCACCTCTATGCCGTCGTGGCTGCGGAAGAAGGAGAGATAGAGCAGGTCCTTGTCGCTCCGCCTGAAGTTCAGCCTGGTGTTCACGTCGTAGAAGGTGAGCGAGTTGTTGCTGTATTCGCTTGTGCCTTTTATGAAGAGGTTCACGTAAGAGGTGCGTCCGGCCACCAGGTACGACGAGCCGTTGCTGCCCATAGGCCCGTCGGCCTCTATCTTTGCCGAGAGCAGGCCCACGGTGGTGGAGAGATGGTTGCCGTGGGCGTCGCCGCCGCGCGTTGCCATGTTGAGCACCGACGACGAGCCGCCTCCGTAGCGGGCGGGCATCAGCCCTTTGAACAGCTCCACGTTTCCCATGGCATCGTCGTTGAAGGCAGAGAAGAGGCCCATCAGGTGGCCCACGTTGTATACCGACGCACCGTCGAGCAGCATGTGGTTCTGTGCCGATGTGCCGCCACGCACCTGATAGCCGCCCAGTCCGTCGCCCTCGCCCTTCACGCCGGGCAGCAGCTGCAGGCTCTTGATGATGTCGCGCTCGCCAAACAGGGACGGCAGCTGACCCATGGTCTCCACGTCAACCTTCTCCACACCTATCTGTATGTCGTTGACACGGCGCGACGCTGCCTGCGACTTCACTATCACCTCTCGCAGCGTGTCCTGCATGCTCACGTCGTCGGTCTGAGCCCACGACGGCACCACTACCGAGAAGAACACAAACAGCAAGACACCCCAGCTGCGTAAGGACAGGATGCCGTGATGTGGGGATACGATGGCCGGGGCCATGGTCGGCGATGGGCGTTCTTCTCGTGTCATCTCTTTATAGACGGTGCAAAATTACATGTTTTTTTCTAATCCTGCAAGTTTTTTCTCTTCGCAACAACAAAATAGTGGAATCTATGGCACCCAATCTGTGAAATCATAAAGAATCTGTGGAATAGCCTGACATCGCGCAGCCAATCTGTGAAATCTGCTAAATCTGTGGTAGAATAATAATTTGAGGAACTTTAATTAGTGGTAATATCTTTCAAAAGCTGAGATTTTGGTCGCTAACAACTGCACGGTACGAAAAAAGCGGAACCGCCAGGCGATTCCGCATTTTTTCCTATCGACATGAGACAGTGCTACGACTCGTCTCTGCCAGCATTTTTCTAGACCTTTATCTCTACCTCTACGCCGCTGGGGAGCTCAAGCTTCATCAGTGCGTCGACGGTCTTGGCGGTCGAGCTG
>CAMYZK010000227.1 GCA_947303825.1 uncultured Prevotella sp.
GTGGAATCTTGTTAATTGCAACTTTTGCAGCCGTGGCTCCATACATTGCAACAAGTACAGTTCCCGCAGGAAAAATTTTAGCACTGGAATTACTAAGCCCAAGTTCTGTAATATAATTTGTTGTAGAATCAATTGAACTCTGTTCTAATTCCCCACTATTAATCCAAGGAATCGTACCACCTTCATAATACTCTTTCTTCGTTGATAGTGGTGTACCCCCAGAACCCGTTTTGAATTCTTTTCCAATTTTTATTTGCTTCCAACCATGTGGTAGGAGTCTTTTTCTTTTCATCTTCACCTTATCACCTTATACTCCCTTAAATATTCCGTAGCAATCAGCCCCGAGATATACCTTCGGTCATCGGGCTTTGCATGGATGTTGATGTCTCTCAAAGTGTGTGCCACGGCAGCAATGACCTGCGTGTTGAAGTCTGGCTCATTGTTGATAAGCTGCTCGCGGTTGGCCAACAGGATGTCTATGGCATCCTTGATGCGGTTCAAGGCGTTGCATTGCTCCACCTCCTGTGGGGTGAGCAGCACCTCGCCCGTCTTGGCCTCCTTGCGGCGTATGCGCTTGTGGGCACGTACAAACTTCACGTCGCCACGGTATTTCTTCTGCAGGTTGGCATTGCGGCGGTTGATTTCACGGATGCGAGCCATTGCCTGCTCCATGAAGCCGATGTCTTCCTTTGCCTCGGCCATGCTGCCCACCTCGAACCTGCGCTTGGCAAAGTGTTCCTGTATGAGACGCATCAGCGACACATATTCGTCATCGTCGGGGTCTATGCAGTTCTGCATCTCGGCACTAAGCAGCTGTCGTTTCTGCCGCATCTGGTCTCTAACGTCGGTGCCTATCTCCAGCTCGTTCTCGCCACGCTTGCGGAACTTGAAGTCTATCGTTGCCAGGGCCTCGTTTATCATGCCGCTCACCTCGGCCTCATGGCTGAACACACTCTTCAGGTTAAGATTGCCAATACGGTCGTTCACCACCTTCAGCAGATTTTGCATGTCGCCGGGCTGCATCTGCTTGGTAAGCGTTTTCAGCTCCTCACTGCCAAAGGTGCGCACCTCGTTCCATACGGCCTTGGCATCCTCCAGCTTGCGGCGTATCTGAATGAGCTTATCACGGTCTTCTATCTCTTCCATCTCCTGGGCAAAGACCTCGGCGTTGGTGGGGGTGTAGTCGAAGAGCACTTCCTGCACCTCCAGCATCTTCTCCTTCACCTCGGCAGGGCTGACGAGCACGGTGGCCACCTCTTCACGCCCCTCCTTGTCCTTACTGAACTGTGTCAGCTCTCGGGCGTAGGCATCGTTAATGGCATTGAAGTTCTTTTCTATGTCGGCAAAGTCTACCACATAGCCATACTTCATGTCGCGATAGGGACGGTTCACACGGGTCAAGGCCTGCAGCAATGTGTGGTCTTTCAGCTTGCGTCCCAGATAGAGGCGTTTCAGACGGTGGGCATCAAAGCCTGTAAGCAGCATGCTGTTGACTATGAGCAGGTCGGGGTGGTTTTTCTTCTTAAAGGTGTCGTAGATGGCTGTCCGTTTTTCCTTGGTGTAGAAATTGTGAAGTATCAGCTCGGCCTTCACCTCCTGATGCTGCCATGCCAGCTGCTCAAGGTCGTTGTCATCTTCAGCAAAGACGGCATCGGGAGCGGGGACAAAGCTGCCGTCGGCATGACGCCCCATCTTCAGCAGACGGAACATCATCTTTGCCTGTTTGTTGGTCTCGCAGATTATCATGCCTGCCAGCGTGGGGTCGCCCTGCTGTATGCGCCACAGCTTGAAGTCGTCTATGATATAGTCGAGCAAGGCACCCACATAACGGGGATTCTCCAGAATGCGCTCGCGCTTTACATCTTCTTTCTTCACCTTGATGCTGTCCACCAGCTGCTCCCATACCTGCTGCAAGCGTATGCGGTAGGAGGTCTCTATGTCTTCACGCATAATCTTCTTCGTGAAGCCATCCTCTATGCTGCGATTATAGTAGTAGGTACTGATATAGTCGCCAAACACATCGCGGCTCTTCAGCTCTTCACCAATGAGGGGCGTGCCGGTAAGTGCCAGGTGGATGGCCTGCGGGTCGCTCTCGAAGAGCCGGGCCAGGAACGATCCCTTGGGGTTATAGTCGCGGTGGGCCTCGTCGAGGAAGTAGATACGTTGTATGTTGACCGCATAGCTGGGCACTTGTATCTTCCCGTCGCTGTCTTTCAGCTTCTGGATGTTCACCACAATGACCTCCGACTTTCCGTCTGTTCCCTCTTTGGCCGTAGTGTTCTCGAAGGTGGCCATCAGCTCGTCGCGCGTCTCTACGTTGATGACCTTTAGCCCACGGTCGGAAAACTCTTTTGTGGCCTGCTCCATCAGGTCAATACGGTCTACAAAGAAGTAGAACTTAGGCACTATGCGCTTGTCTTTGTAGTAGTCTGTCAGTACGCGGGTGGCGAAATAGCTGAGAGCCGTCTTGCCAGAGCCTTGCGTGTGCCAGATAATACCGTTGCGCACGCCCTCCGACAGCTTCTGCCTGATGGCCTGTGTGCCGAAGAGCTGCGGATAGCGCATGACGTGCTTCTCCAGTACTGGCTTCTTGGTGTCCTCGTCGATATAGTCAAGATATACAAAGCCAAAGTGCAGCAGATAGAGCAACCGTTCGCGTGAGCAGAGAGAGGTGATAATACTGTTTGTTGGGGTCGTCGTCTGCTTGTTGGTCTTGTACTCTTCTGATGCCTTGATAGTGGTATAGTTAGTATCTCGAAGAATGAAGTTTTCTGTGTCTTCTGTCAAAGGCTTATAGGGGAAGTCGGCAATAAAGTATTTGTCTTCTTCGCGAAACACATTGAACGCCATCTTCTTCTCTGCCCTACAGCCATAGAAGGCTCCCTGCACGGGTACTGGCGTGGAGAAGTCGTAGGGTTTGTTGTCGCTGAAAATCATCAGCTGTGTAAGGTTAAGAAAACGGCGGAACTTCGTGTTGGGTATGCGGGTGTCGTTCATGCGGTGGTACTCCACCAGCATGCCCCCACGGTTGTTGGGTTTCTTCACCTCGATGAACACCAGTGGCAGGCCGTTGATGAGCAGCGTTATGTCGGGGCGGAACGACTCGTTGCCGTTCTCACAGGGCATTTCGGTGACGCACTCCCACGTATTCCGTTCTGGGTGGTCATAGTCTATCACCTTGTAGATTTTGTTTAGCAAGATTTTCTGATAGAAATAACGACCCAAGTCCTCGTTGTTCAGCTTGGTCTGAATATCTCCAATAAACAGTTGTACCTGCTTGTCTGTCAGCTCGCCATTAAAGCTCTTCAACTGTCTGGAAAATGTTTCCACGTCGATGTTCGTCGTCGGGTCCAGGTGAAGGCTATGCAGTGAGCGATAGGTATAGCCTAGCCTTGTGAGGTGCATCAATGCGGGCACCTTTACCCTAGTATCTTCATTAAATCCTGCCATATCTCTCGTTGTTAGTCTTTAGGTTTTCTTATTCCCCCAGCCATCCTCCCGGACAGCCGGGGGCTTCAACATATTGAAAGTGCTACGTGGGAGCCACGTGTGCATAGTGTCGGCTTATAAATCTATCGTCCAGTTTTCACCAATCTTAAACGAGATGGTTTGTGGATTGTAAATCTTATAATAGTCGCCGAGGGTCTTTAGTTCATTCATCTGCTCTGGAACAGCTAAGTCTAGCAGCTGCAAACGCGCCTTGAAGCCCTGTACAGCATCTGATATGTCTACCGTCATTTTCGATTCAAAATCACCATTGGCCTTTTCAAAGATTTTGTCCATAGCACTGGCAAACTGTGCGAGGATAAGGCGTCGCGCTGCCTCCCTGTCACCATTCATCAGCTGGAGGCGTACCTTCGACTCCACGCTGTCGCCGCTGAAGGTGTCGGTCTGGGCAAGACTGTCTTTTATCTTCTTCACATCATTGGTCATGCCCCATATCTTGAAGAAAAGAATGATGTTGAGCACACCAAAGACCAGGAAGATGATGCTAAGGATTTGCAGCACAGTCTCGTCGGGGCCGTCGCTACTGGCTGATGCGGTTAGTACTGTGAAACAGCACAGAGAAAGGGTCAAAATCTTTTTCATAGTTCTAGTTTTTATTTATGAGTAATTAATGGTTCATTCTTGAAAATTCATGTTAAGTCGCTGGCTGCAGGCGGCTCTTCGCGTCCTAGGGCATTGGTGTCTATCACCTTCACGGGCTTGCCCTTCTCGCGGGCATAGTCGAGGGTGTACTTCGTGCCACGGCTGCGTCTCATAGCGGCTCATCAGTATCATCGCACCTTCATCGGCTATTTGAATATACTTCTACATAGGCAAATATTTTGGGCGTTATTCATTGTGGTTTCGGAAATTATGCTTATCTTTGCAGCGATTAAACAAACGTGAATGTATATGAGTATTAATGGATTGAATGTGACATCGCCCAACAGCGCGCGATACTGGTCAGAGCTGAAGGGCCTGAGCAACACGGAAAAAATAGAGCTGATAGCCCTGCTTAGCAGCTCGTTGACGGGCATCAACGAGCAGCCTGTTGCCCATAAGAAAGGCTGGGCCAGTCGTTTTGCCGGCACATGGAAGGACTCCCGCACAGCTGAGGAAATAGTCAGTGACATTCGTTCTGCCCGAACCACAAATACCTTCGATGTTGAGCTATGAAAGGATATCTGCTCGACACCAGTATCTGTGTGTTCCTGCTCCGAGGAAAACGCAGTGTTGAGGAAAGGCT
>CAMYZK010000228.1 GCA_947303825.1 uncultured Prevotella sp.
AGAGTTAAGAATTAAGAATTATGAAGACAAAATATATTGTAGCCCTATCATTTATCGTTTCTCCGTTATCATTTAGCCGCGTAGCGGCGCAGATAGGCGCGCCCTATATCCACGACCCCTCGACCATTGCCGAGTGCGACGGTAAGTACTACACCTTCGGAACGGGGGGGGGAGGCCTTATCTCTGAAGACGGCTGGACCTGGAACAGCGGTGCCGACCGTCCCGGTGGCGGTGCTGCCCCTGACGTGCTGAAGATAGGTGACCGCTACCTGTGCATCTATGGTGCCACGGGTGGTGGACTGGGCGGCGGTCACAGCGGCCGCATACTCACCATGTGGAACAAGACACTCGACCCTAAGAGTCCCGACTTCAAGTGGAGTGAAGCCGTGGAGGTATGTGCCAGCGACGGCATGGAAGACCAGGATGCCATTGACCCGGGTATGCTGCTCGACCCTACCACAGGACGGCTGTGGGTGAGCTACGGCACCTACTTCGGAACCATACGCCTTATAGAGCTCGATCCCAAGACGGGCTTTCGCGTGAAGGGCAACAAGGAGAAGGACATCGCCATCGACTGCGAGGCCACCGACCTCATCTACCGCAATGGCTGGTACTACCTACTTGGCACCCACGGCACCTGCTGCGACGGTGTGAACTCTACCTATAATATTGTGGTGGGACGCTCGCGCAGCGTTGAGGGACCCTATCTCGACAACGTAGGCCGTGACATGTTCCACGGCGGAGGCCGTATGGTCATCGCCGCCGGCGACCGTAAGACGGGACCCGGACACTTCGGACGTACCATCATCGACGAGGGACTGGAGGTGATGTCGTGCCACTGGGAGGCCGACTTCGACCAGGGTGGCCGCTCGGTGCTCGCCATCCGTCCGCTGCTGTGGAAGAACGACTGGCCATACGCCGGTGAGCTGTTCAAGGGCGGCACCTTCGAGATAGAGAGCGAGCGCAGGGGTTACTCCCTGGAGCTGGCCGTCGACTTCGTGCGCATGCAGCAGGAGCGTCAGGGGTGGTTCAACCGCGAGCAGATGCAGAAGCCGGTGAAGCCTGTGCCCAACCAGACACTCGACGAGGTGAAGGGCAGCTGGCCAGAGGGTGAGATAGGCGTACGCTGCAGCGACTACATGTTCCGTCCCTGGCAGCGCTGGACCATCACCCCAAGGCCCGAGGCAGGAGGACGCCTCACGGGTCCGCTCTATGAGATAAAGATAGAAGGTACCAACCGCGCGCTGACGGCAACAGCCAACCTGGAGCTTACCACGAAGGACTTCCAGGGTGAGGATGCACAGCTGTGGTGGATAGAGCAGCTTATAGACGGCACCTACCGCATCATGCCGTTCGCCATTCCCGGACAGAAGGGCTTCAACACGAAGTACTGCATCTATTCAGCTGGCGACAGCACTCCCACACTGGCCGAGTACGACTTCAGCAGTGACAACTCAAAGTGGAACTTCCGCAACCACTGATGGGAAGATGGAAGATTAAAGATGATAGATGAAAGATATGGCTTCCGAGCTTTGCGGCGGTGTCTGTAGTGGGTGAAGCCTCCGAGCTTTACGGAACTGGCCTGTTTTTGGAAAGAAATTAGAAAGAATTATTCCTCATTGTTGGATATAATTCTTTCTAATTGTTTCTAATTGTTTTCTTGAAAGAACGGAAACAAATGCGGATAATTCTCCTTAATTATTCACATTTGTTTCCTTCTCTTGTTTTAGGAAAGAATTGTTTTCGAGGTAGAGGTTAGAAATCCCCGCCGAAGCCGCCTCCACCGCCGAAGCCTCCACCGCCGAAGCCTCCTCCTCGTCCGAAGTCAGGGAAGCTGGGTGCCTTCTCCTTGCCGATGTCTATGAGCAGCTTGACTAGTGCCCTGCGGCGCTGAGGCCAGGTGAGGAAGTCGTCGGCTCGCAACACCCTAGGCTTGAAGCCCGGCATCTGCGGCATGCCGCTCTGCTGCATGAAGTCCAGCGAGCTGGTGGTTATGATGCACGGCTTTGTCTTCCCGTCGGCAAGCAGACGGTCGGCAATGGCGTCGGCCCCTCCCACCTTGAACCAGCTCTCCATGGTGTCGCCTTTGCCGGGCACCAGCTGTATGAAGGTGGGGATGGTCATGGTCTGTGGCATCTTCGTCATGTACCATGCCTCCTGGCGGTCCAGGTCATAGCTGGTAGTGCCATGCTCGATGTTTCCCTGTGAGGTGAAGTTGAAGGGTGAGAAGGGGTTGTCGGCAATGCTGAACTTGAAACCACGGTCGGGCGAGAGGTACATGTTGCTAGGGTCGCAGATGCGTGTGCCATCAACGACGAAGCAGTATTTGAACGTTTCAAACATGTAGTCGATCATGGTGGTGCTCCACACACCGTCGCTGTCGCGCTGCATCACGATGTTCTCAGGCAGCATCTCGCACTCCAGCTCCACCTTTCTGGCGTTGGGAGCCTTCAGACGGAAGGTGACTCCTTTGTCGGTATAGTCGGGCGAGATGATGGGACGTGGGAACAGGCGTGCCATCACCCCCGGCGTGAACTGCTGCTCCTTGCCGGTGGCGGCAGGGGTGGGCTCGGCGCTCTTCATAGCAGTCTCTGCAGCCTTCTTGTTGAAGAGCAGGGGAAGGGTCTTCCAGAGGAAGTACTTTGCGTTCATCCACGTATGGCCGAACTTGTCGGTGGTGAACTCCTTGACGGCGTTGATGCCTTTCTCGTCGAGGAACTGCATGTAGTCGCGGGCGTTGCCATAGAGGAAGTCATCGGTGCCCACGCCGAGCCAGAACAGCCTTATCTTCTTGTTCGTCTCGGCGGCGTTGTCGTAGACCTGCGGTATGTCGGTAGAGGTGAACGAACTGTAGCTGCACAGATAGGCAAACTTGTCGAGGTTGGTAAGGCCGTTGTAGAGAGCCTGGTTGCCTCCGCGCGAGAATCCTCCTATGGCCCGGTGCTCGGCATTGTTGATGGTGCGGTAGTTCTTCTCAATGTAGGGCATCAGGTCGTTGATGAGATCCAGGCTGAAGGGGTCGCCTCCGAACTTCGTCTGCGGTGCCTGTGAAGCCTTTGGGTCTTTGGAGGGCGGCATCAGCTTCGAGGGGTTGCCATAGGGCATCACCACAATCATCTCCTTTGCCTGCTTGTCGGCCAGGAGGTTGTCGAGGATATAGTTCACGCGTCCCACCTTGTAGTACACCTCCTCGGTGTCAGTAGTGCCGCTGATGAGGTAGAACACGGGGTACTTCTTCGTCCTGTCGGTGAAATAGCTGGCAGGAGTGTAGACCACGGCGTTGTTGGTAGTGCCTATGGTCTTCGAGTAATAGTGTATGTAGTCAACGCGGCCGTGTGGCACTTCGCGTATGTCGTGTGGCAGGGTGCCTTTGCCCGCTATCTCTAGCAAGCTGTTCTTAAAGCCCTCGTTGGGGAAGTAGAGCGGGTTTTCTGGGTCCATCACGCTCACTCCGTCAACCTCGAAGTGATAGGGATACATGTCGGGAGCAGCAGGGCCCAGGGTAACGGTCCACATGCCGTCGGCATCGCGTTTCATCTCTTTGCGTCCGGCAAACTGCACGTCTACTGCCACGGCTTTTGCCGAGTCGTTGCGATAGACAAACGTCACGGTGCCGTCGGCGTTGGTACGGGGCTGCGCGCTGCCTGTGAGGGCACAGCCAAGGAAGAGGATAGATAGTATTGTCTTTTTCATGTTATTGGTGGTTTTGTTCTTGCTGCAAATTTATGGCTTATTTTGTAATTTCTCTTTCTTTCTAGTTTGAAAAACTTTTCCTTTTGTTTCTTTTTTGCTTTTTTTGGCATTTTCGGCATGGCATATCGCGTTCTTCTCTTGCACAGATAAAGAAAAAAGCCTACCTTTGTACCATTATTTATTAATCAAACAAAAAAACAGAGACATGAAGAGACTATTATCATTTGGCGTAGCTCTGGCAATGGCCGGGCTGACAGCCAGTGCACAAAAACCCATGAAGGCCCCCACTGGCGGCAAGGCCATTAGCGACGAGCTTATTGGCATCTTCTTTGAGGACATCTCGTCGAGTGCCGACGGAGGACTCTATGCCGAGCTGGTGCAGAACGGCTCGTTTGAGTACAGTCCTGCCGAGCGTGACGGATGGGGTGCCGGCACGGCATGGAAGCAAGTGCGTCCGGGACACTCCTTGGGTACGCTGCAGGTGCGTACCGACTATCCGTTGAACAGCAACAACCCCACATACATGCGTCTGCATACCGAGCGCGTGAAGGAATACTACGACTACAAGGGCTGGAAAGGCTTTGGCTTGCAGAACGACGGCTTTGAAGGCATCAGTGTGAAGGCAGGAGCCAGCTACGACTTCTCGGTGTTCATGCGTAACATAGGCAGTGCCAAGCAGGTGCGCGTCGTGCTGGGTGTTCCCCAGGGGTGGGGTAAGGACCCGAAGCTCCTGGCCGAGGCAACGCTCGATGTCTATTCTGCCGAGTGGGAGAAATACGAGGCTGTGCTCACTCCTAGTGAGGACTGCAAGAATGCCGTGCTGCAGATTCTGGTGCTCACCATTGGCGACCTGGACATAGACCAGGTGTCGCTGATGCCTCAGGACACCTATAAGGGTCACGGCCTACGCAAGGATCTGGCACAGGCACTGGCTGACCTGCACCCGAAGTTCATGCGCTTCCCTGGCGGATGCGTGGTGCATGGCGGTGGCGACGGCTTCTGGAACACCTACCGCTGGAAGACCA
>CAMYZK010000229.1 GCA_947303825.1 uncultured Prevotella sp.
GTTGTGGCCTCAACGTTCAACAGTAAGGCTGACGCAGTGCAGAGTCAGAAGGCACTCATGGGTACACAGTTCAATCCCGACAGAGACGCCTGGCTGCTCATCACTAAATAAACGCGACTCCCATTTCCATTGGCCAGGATTATTTCTATAGACTATGGCCGGAAGCGCACCGGACTTGCAGTTACCGACCCCCTGCAGATCATTGCAGGAGGGTTGGCAACTGTAGCAACGTCCGAACTGTTCAGTTACCTACAAGAGTACATGTCGCGCGAACCCGTTGAGCGTGTGGTCATTGGAGAGCCACGACAGCCCAACGGCATGCCTAGTGAGAACATGGAGCGTGTGCATCAGTTTGTCAACCGCTGGAAACGTGACGTACCTGAAGTACCGATAGAGCTTTACGACGAGCGGTTTACCAGTGTAATGGCCCATCAGGCCATGCTCGATGGCGGACTAAGGAAGAAAGCAAGGCAGGACAAGGCACTCGTTGACAAGATCAGTGCCACGATAATCCTTGAAGACTACCTGCGTTCTAGAAGATAGCCTGCTCCTAAATTTAGATTTTAGAATTAAGAATTAAGATGTATTCTCGCTTTGCTGCGAGGAAGAAGTATCAATTTAGAAGTACTTCTTAAATCTTATCAGGGTTTTCTTCCCCTGCCAATGGCAAAACTTTTGTATAAACTCCTAAACTCCAAAAAAAACTCTTAACTCTTAACTCTTAACTCTCAACTCTTAACTCTTAACTCAAAAAAACTCTCACAACAGTGGTATTACCAATATATATATATGGCCAGCCGGTATTACGAAAGATAGCTGAAGATATCACTCCAGAGTATCCAGACTTGTCGAAACTCATACCCGACATGTGGGAAACCCTGGCCGAAAGTGAAGGAATAGGGTTGGCAGCCCCTCAGATAGGCTTGCCCATACGCCTGGTAGTTATAGACCTCCGTCCCTTGGCCGAAGACATGCCCGAATACAAGGACTTCAGGCAGGTCTACATCAATCCGCACATTATTGAGACCGACGACACCCATACCGACTCTTCCGAGGAGGGATGCCTGTCACTGCCTGCCATACACGAGAAGGTTACACGTCCCACACGCATACATGTCAAATGGCTGGATGAGCAGTTCCAGGAACACGACGAATGGGTGGACGGCTATCTGGCAAGAGTCATGCAGCATGAGTTTGACCACCTGGAGGGACACATGTTCATTGACCATATCTCTGCACTTCGCAAGCAACTTATCAAGAACAAGCTGAAGGCCCTTACACAGGGACGTTACCGTTGTGCATACAAGACGAAGCCTGTGAGAAGATGATGATTGAAGCATGAGAAATGGGGAGAAAGAGGAGAACATGAAATGCTGCGCAAAGCTTGTGCGTGGTTATATTCTGATTTTCTTGTTTCTTCATCTCTTTAGCACCTCCAGTCATGCTCAGTACAACACCGACAGGCTTCTGACAATGGGGCGCGCAGCTCTCTACTACGAGGACTATGTGCTCTCCCTGCAGTAGTTCAATCAGGTATTCTTGGCCCGTCACTATCTTTATTAGTCGTGGTTCGTGAGAGGAATAGACATATATTTTCTTGACGACTTCTCCGGAGCCGAGAAAGACTGTAGTGAAGCCATAGACCGCAACCCGTTTGTCGTTGCGATATATGAGCTGCGCGGACTCTCACGCATACAGCAGGGCAAGTTCGCTGATGCCGTTTCAGACTACACCCGAGCCATCTCCTTCACACCCGACAATCGCGGGCTATGGCACAACCGTGCTCTTTGCCACATCCAGAACAAAGAATATGAGCAGGCACTGCTTGAGCTCGACACGATAAGCATGCGCTGGAGCAACTATGCCCCGGCTTATAGCATGAGGGCCGACGTGCACATGCAGATGAAAGACACCGCCACAGCCATAACCTGCCTGGAAAAGAGCCTGGAGCTCGATCCCTACGACGGTAAGACATGGGGTGTGCGCAGCATGATCAGCATGCAGCGCAAAGAGTGGAAACAGGCCGAACAGCAGCTAGACAAAGCCATACACCTGTTGCCAAAGCGAGGCGGATACTATATTAACCGCGCATTGGCACGATACAATCAGAACAACCTGCGCGGAGCCATGGCCGACTATGACATGGCTCTTGAGATAGAACCCAACAATTTCCTGGGTCATTACAACCGTGGACTGCTGCGTGCCGACGTTGGCGACGACAATCGTGCCATACTCGACTTCGAATTCGTGCTAAACCTGGAACCCGACAACATGCTGGCCATATTCAACAGAGCCGTCCTCTTGGAGCGCACCGGCGACCTGAAAGGCGCTGTTCGCGACTATAGCAGGGTCATTGACGAATATCCCAACTTCTTTACCGGCATACTCTACCGGGCACGCTGTTACCGCCGCATGGGCCTCACTGCAAAGGCCGAGCTGGAAGAGTTCAATGTCTACAAGAAACAGCTCTACCAACGGCTCTACGGCATACAGCCCAAGTTCGGCAGGCGCAGCCAGCGTAAGCGTAGCGACCTCGACTTGGAGAAATATGCCGAGATGGTGGTCGACGATGCAGAGGAGCCTGAGCGTGAATACCTGAGCGAATATCGCGGACGCGTGCAAGACCGTAAGGCCGACACCGAGCTGCTGCCCATGCTCTCGCTCTCGTTGCAGCCTCAGACAGGTAGTGCAAGCCTGCTACCGTTGCACTATGACCCTGCACTCGACGAGCTGAACGCTACCCGCAGCGTGCGCACCATGTATGTCAGCTGCCAGCAGGCATCGCTCGACACCAGTCATGCCACCGACTACTTTGCCTACGCAGACTCTCTCTCTGCCGCTATTGGCACTGCGGGGAGCATGCATCACACCATCCCCCTGCTCATGGCACGTGCCGTTACCTATTCGCAGTTGCGCGACTATGCCTCGGCCATCACCGATCTTGACGCCTTGCTTGAGGCCGACTCTACCAACGTGCTGGCATTGTGGCTGCGCGCAGTTTGCCTCACAAGGGAAGGGCAGATGCCGGGAGCAGACGGCAAGCCGAAGGCATACAGTGCCCGTAGCGACATGGACAAGGCGATACGCCTCAGTCAGTCGCATGCATACCTCTACTACAACCGTGCCTGCCTCAGTGCTTCCGAAGGAAACAATGAAGCAGCAATCGGCGACTTCACACTTGCCCTTCAGGCCGACCCCAACCTTGCCGAGGCATACTACAACCGTGGACTTTGCCGGCTGCTGGCCGGACAGAAGGCCGAAGGCGTGGCCGACCTGAGCAAAGCCGGAGAGCTGGGCATATACCAAGCATATAGTATAATCAAAAAAAACAGAGAAAATGTCACGAAATAAAGAATCGCTCTCATGGACCAAAGTGCTGTCTGCCGTGCTCAGCCTGCCTAGTGTCAAGGTAGACCGTGTTGCTTTCCTAAGAAAGGAACTGAAGCCGTATTGCAGCTCGTCGAAGCTCGACATGCTGGAAAACGTACGCCCCTACTCCATCGTCAACGACCGTGTTATCGATGCCGTGGCTCGAAAGTGCATCAACCGCCACACCGCACTGGCCACCACGACCTCTGCCGTGGCAGGAATGCCAGGCGGACTTGTCATGGCCGCCACCATCCCCGGCGACATCACCCAGTATTACTACCATGTGGTGCTACTCTCACAGAAGCTGGCCTACCTGTATGGCTTTCCCGACTTTTGCGATGAGAACGGCGAACTGAGCGACATGGCCAGCGACCTGCTCACCATCTTCATGGGTTCCATGATGGGAGTAAAGGTGGCCGACCAAGGCATCTCCCAACTTGCCAAGGGCATGGCACAGCAGGCCGTGGGACGGTTGCCCCGACTCGCCATAACAAAGGTTGCCGTCTATCCCATTGCATCGAAAATAGCACGTATAGCGGGCATGAAGCTTACCAAGGAGGGATTTGCCAAGGGTATAGGCAAGCTGATACCCATTGCCGGAGGACTTTTCTCCGGCAGCCTCACGCTGTTCACCTTCCGACCTGGGGCCCGACGCCTCCAAAAAAGGCTGAAGGCACAGAAGACCCATTTCACCGATGGCGACATAGATGCCCTTTCCTATAAGAACATCAAAGCCTCTTTTGCCAAGGCCGAGACAAGCGAGAAAAAACCCGAGGACAAGCAGCGTGCCGTTATCCAGGCCATGATAAACATGGCAAACATCAATGGTGGCGTGGCTGCGCAGAAATACCAGATAATAGAAGAGAAGGTGGCACAGTCAGACCTTTCCGATGACGAGAAGCTTGACCTGCTGGGTTCTGTCGGTACAGAGGAGAGCCGGGAGGACGACTTCAGTTATGATGTAGACTACGACCTGCTATGCTGCGACCCCGACTATGCCGAGGATGCCGTCAGGTCGCTTATAGCTGTTGCCTGTGCCTCGGGCACGCTGCCCACCATGGCAGAGCGCATGTATCTCACTATGACGGCCAAGGCAGTCGGAATAGACAAGGACCGACTGGAAGAACTAGGATTCAAGAGCTGATAACGCGCATAACGAAAAAAAACAAGAAAAAAATTTGGCAGTATCAGAAATTATTAGTAACTTTGCACCCGCATTTGAGAGAAGATGCGGATTCGGGTCTTACCGATGGAAGTTTGGGTGAGTGGCTGAAACCAGCAGTTTGCTAAACTGCCGTACGGGTTCCCGTACCGGGGGTTCGAATCCCCCAGCTTCCGCAACC
>CAMYZK010000230.1 GCA_947303825.1 uncultured Prevotella sp.
GCCTATGCCACGGTCGCTGATGGTTATGGTGCCCTTGTCGGCATCTAGCTGAATGTGCACGGTTAGGTCGCCCATCTCTCCCTTGAACTCTCCCTGCTGGTTGAGGGTCTTCAGCTTTTGGGTGGCATCGATAGCGTTAGACACCATCTCGCGCAGGAATATCTCATGGTCACTGTAAAGGAACTTCTTGATTACCGGGAAAATGTTCTCGGTAGTTACACCTATATTGCCTTTTTGCATAGTTGTATAATTTATTGTTGGTTGTGTTTATTGTTTTTGCTGAATCTTACCATAACAAATTGTGTGCCTAATACTGATATTATCTGCTGTTGAGGAAAAAACTGACAAATCGTCAGCGTTTTATTTTGCTCGTTTTGAAAAGTTTTTGTATTTTTGCACGGCATGAAGAAAGAGCTTTCCATACTCATACCGATGTATAATACCGACACGAGGCCGCTGGCCAGGGAGTTGTGTCGTCAGGCGAAGGCCATACCGGACTTGGTCTATGAGCTTATTGTAATTGATGACGAGTCGGGTGATACTGCTCTGGTGGAGCAATGCAGTGAGATTGGCCAATGGCCTGATTGTCGTTTTATGGTACTGGAGAAGAACATAGGCCGTGCCTGTATACGTAACCTGCTCGCTTCGCATGCGCGTTACGCATGGCTGCTTTTCTTGGACTGCGACATGACCATAGACAACCCCATGTTTCTTCGAAGTTATTTGGAGACGGATGGCGATGTTATCTATGGAGGATATAAGGTTGGCGAAGCTCAACATTCTTGCCTGCGCTACAGGTATGAAAAGGCAAGTGAGCACCAGCATACAGCACAGCGGCGCAGTCAAAGACCATATCTGCACTTCCACACAGCCAACTTCTTAGTGAACCGTGACATCATGCTAGCCCATCCCTTCAACAGCAGTTTCCGTACATACGGTTATGAGGATGTGCTGTTTGGGAAACAACTGCGTCAGGCTGGCATTATAGTCACCCATCTTGACAATCCTGCCGGGTTTTACACCTTCGAGTCAAACAGTAGCTTCGTCAGCAAGACTGAGGAAGGGTTGCAGACGTTGTACCGGTTTCGCGACCAGCTGAGAGGCTACTCGACGATGCTTACATTTGCAGAGGGGATTCACCTGGGTATCGTCAGGTGGGCCATACGTCTATGGCATCGGCTTTTCAGAAGATTGGAGCGCCGTAATCTGTGTGGACGGCATCCCTCTCTTCGCCTGTTTAAACTGTACAAATTAGGATATTATCTTACACTTACAAAAACCAATTAACAACTATGACAAAAAGATTTGCATTCAAAATGTTCCTTAAGCCTGGCTGTGAGGAAGAGTACCAAAAGCGTCATGCTGCCATCTGGCCTGAACTGGTGAAGATGATAAAAGAACAGGGAGTGGGCAACTACAGTATATACTGGGATAGAGACACCAACATTCTCTTTGCTTATCAGGAGTGCTCTAAGGAAGGCAATTCGCAAGACACAGAGAACGTAGACCCGATAACGCAGAAGTGGTGGGACATGATGGCTGATATTATGGAGGTTAATCCAGATAATTCGCCAATAACCATACCTATACAGGAGGTGTTCCATCTGGACTAGGGAGTTAAGAGTTAGGAGTTCTTTGACAAGCAAAGAACTCCTAACTCTAAACTCTAAACTCTCAACTCATTTAAACTTCACCGATTCCAGTACATGCTTTGCCACATCACCGCCAAGCTGCTTCTCATGGGCGTCATCAAAGCATACCGAAAGCATTGCTTTCTTTGAGCCTTTGAACACATGGCGGTGCATCTCGGTAAACTGTTCACTCTTGATGGTGTAGGCAAAGTAGTTGTCGCCACACTCCGTGGTGTCGGCCTCAATGTTTTCAGTCCAGCTTTTAAATTCGGCCTTCACCTTTTCCGGTGTGTACTCTTCGTCGAAGATTTGCTTGCCACCAGCAATGTCAATGCGGTTTAATTTTGCTGTCTGACCCTTGTCGGCCGAGTAGACCGTTCCTTCTTCTGGCATCAGCCCTTTTATCTGCTCTAGTCCTTCGGGAACATCTACGGTGAAGCCATACTTGTCATTGGTGTAGATGGTGTAGCCTTCCTCGCCGGCCGACTCGCCATTAGCGTTTTTTTCACCACAGGCAGCAAAGGTCAGTGCCAATGCTGCAATTGCCATCATTGCTATTTTCCTCATTGTTGTTTAGTTTTGAAATTGTTATTGTTATTTATGTGGACTGGTTTGTCTCCTTGTCCAATTGTTCGTAAGCATTGACAATGCGTGTCACCAGCTTATGCCGAACTATGTCTTTCTGAGTAAGGTTTACCATTCCAATGCCTTCTATTCCAGCAAGTATGTGCAGTGCCTCTATGAGTCCGCTCTTGGCTTTTGGCGGCAAGTCAATCTGTGAGGTGTCTCCAGTGACAATCATCTTTGTGTTCCACCCCATGCGTGTAAGGAACATGCGCAGTTGGGCTGGGGTCGTGTTTTGTGCCTCATCTAGAATGACAACGGCATCACTCAGTGTACGCCCTCGCATGAAAGCCAGAGGAGCTATCTGTATCTGGTGTTTCTCCATCATGTCTTGCAGCTTTACGGCAGGCAACATGTCTTCCAGTGCGTCGTAGAGAGGTTGCAGGTATGGGTCTATCTTGTCTTTCATGTCGCCTGGTAGGAATCCCAGTTTCTCTCCTGCTTCAACGGCGGGGCGCGAGAGAATGATTCTCTTGGCGGTCTTTTCTTTTAAAGCTTTTACTGCCAGCGCTATGGAAAGATAAGTTTTTCCTGTTCCTGCAGGGCCTACGGCAAAGACCATATCGTTGTTGTAGAAAGCATCAATAAGTTTTTGCTGGTTTTGTGAACGGGCTTTCACTGCACGTCCGCTAATGTTGTAGACCACAACATCATCGGGCACCTCGTCATTGAGGTGTTTCCCCTTGGTGATGTTGAGTATGTCTTCCTCTTTGAGAGCGTTGAACTTCAGCACGTGTAGCCGCATCTTCTCTACACTTTCTTCGAATGCGTTCAGCTGTTGCTCGTCGCCCAAGACACGTATCACGTTGTCGCGTGCCACAATGCGCAGCTTGGGATAGAGAGCCTTAAGCATTTGCATGTGTGAGTTGCCAACGCCATAGAAAGTTACTGGGTCGATGTCTTCTAAGACAATATGTTTTTCTGTCAAGGTGTTTTTTTATTTGGTTTCGGCAATCACTCTTGTTGGGGTGAGTGGTGTTGTGCCTATGATTGCTCTATCTGGTGGTCTTTTGCCATTCGGCGCATATTCATAAGTGCATATCTCATGCGTCCGAGCGATGTGTTGATGCTTACTCCTGTCAGCTCTGCTATTTCCTTGAACGAGAGCTGCTGATAGAATCGCATATAGACAACTTCTCTTTGTGTGGCGGGCAATGCGTTCATCATTCGCTTCACATCGTGCAGTACTTGCTCATTTACAAGCTCAGACTCGCGGAAGGTGTCGTAGACCGACGACACGTTAAGGTTTTGAAGGTCGTTGCTGGAGTTTGGCTCCATGATGTGCCTTCCTTGCTGCTGTCTGTACCAGTCCATGATGGCATTGTGGGCAATGCGTGTAATCCAAAACATGAATTTACCGGAATCAGTGTATTGGCCTTCTTGCAGCTTTGTGATAACCTTGACAAATGTCTCCTGAAAGATGTCGTCGGCCAAATCATGGTCGTGGACAACAAACATAATATAGGTGAACAACTTTGTCTGTGTACGTGCCAACAACTCGTCGAAAGCACTGTTGTCGCCTTTGACATATAGTAGGGCCAACGCTTCGTCGGTCATACCTTCAAATTTCTTCATATTATAATATTATTAGTTATGAAGTAAATTTTGTATCAATAGGCAATAAAAATGTGTTTAATGAGTTATTAATGATAATTGACGTTGCAAAATTATGTAAAAAAACACAAACTTCCAAATATTTGTTGTTGTTTTTTTAAAAGTCTTTCATTTAAGACAGTTTTTTCCTGTTTCAGGCCATTACGTCCTGCCTTTTTTCCAGTTTGATGCGCAGTTGCTGTGTTTCGCGGTTGTCTGATGGGGGGCATGGCATGAACCCTTCGGTGAGAAACAGTTTCTCACTGGCTAGTTGCAATGCAGAGGAAAAAAGAGGCATCATAGAGCGTTCTTCAAGTTGCCTTGTCAATTTTCCCTCGTCAAGGTTGTCTTTGTGAAGAGCGCTTATCAGTTCTGAAAGCCTGAGCAGAGATGGCCCTTTAGTTCGGATGTCTGAGATGATGTCTATAATATTGGTCGAATTAAGGGGTTCGGGCTTTTTGTAGCTATGAGGCAAGTAACATTCTACAGGCTGAAATGCTGGGGCGTTGATGCCGAGAAGGGCAAGTCCTTTTTCTGCCTGTTGAAGCATTCCCTCATTGCTTGAGTAGATGTATATGCGCTGAAAGTCAATGGGTTTCAGACTGTTTATCACAGACATGTCCGAGTCGTCCAGTTTGAGCCATCGCAGGTCGCCATATACTGCTGCCGACATAATGAGTTTCATGGCCCTCCTGACAGGCGTGTCCATAAGTTGAAGCACGTTAGAGTTCATTATCCTTGAATAAATCCTCATCATGTTTCCTGCACACTCTTCTGGTGAGATGGTGCGTGTAATGAGCGGATTGCGAACGGTAACTACTCTTCGGTCGGTGACAGCTGTTAACTGGCTGTATTCCATCTGAC
>CAMYZK010000231.1 GCA_947303825.1 uncultured Prevotella sp.
CTTCTTCGACAATGAGGCGCAGAGAGCCGCAGAAGGTTTGTTGCTGTTGCCGCTCCCAGTGAAATCCATTTCCAATAGTTACACCGTAAAGGGTGAATGAGGGGGTTGGGGGGAGTGTGGATGGTGCCCCCGGCTCTGTCGCTTCGTTTTTAGTAGAGTGGTGTGTGGAGATTGGAGTGAACCTCAACTCACGGTACTGTTGCCCTCGCCACATTAGTCCTCCGTCGGTCAGTTCTACGGTCTGAGGCCCCTCAATGCTTTCTCCTTTTGCTTGATATGAGCCGTTTAGACAGAAGTCTATGCGCTGGGCACTGACTATGCCTACCGTAACTGTGGGAGTAGTTGAGGAATGAGTGTGGAACATGGAGTTAGCCGTTATGGCCACACCAGAATTGGAAACAGCAGTTGCCTTTTCGTTGCTCTTCGTCTTTAGCCGCTCGCACAACTGTTTCATCTTCTCTTCGCTCAGGGCACATTCTTGAAGTATTGCTACTGCCGATTCTGCGGTAAGTTTCAGAAAGTCTTCCTGTCGGGGGGTAATAAGCATGCCAGCCATGTCTATTGCTCCCGGACTAACCATAATCTGCTCTTCTCCCTCCTTGTAGTAGCAGTCGGGGCGGTGCTTCTCTCTTGGGAAGACCACAGTAAGGAAACTGTCGGCTTCTCGCCAGCTTACAATGTTCATCATCGGCTCCTCTTCACATATCTCCATGGTGTCATAGAGCTGTGCAAAAAGATGCTCAGCAGGTTTCTTTCCCTTTGCTCGAATAAGTAGTGCTGCATACGGATAGTCTTCGATTACCGATAGTGTGGCATCGGGTGCAGGCTGTAGCAGCAGTCTAAGGTTACGTGACAATCGTTGCCACTCGCGCTGAAGAGGCATTATGCCAGTTGTTCCTGCCTGCAAATGGGCGTGGTCGGGTGCCGATGCTCCACATCTGGGTCCGTTGTAGAAAATGGTCAGGCTGGGGTGCTTTATGAGCAGGTTCATCATCTCTCCGAACAATGGCCTTATGCGTTGTGGCTGATGGCTCATCGTTGGAAGGGTAAAGTGCATGGGTAGTATGGGGTAGGGGTTGGCCAGGAACTCTAACGTTACGCTCGGCTTTGCCGCTTCGCTCGTCGAAGAACGTTGGACGTTGAGGGTGGTGGAGAGCTGTTCTGCCGGGCGGTTTTCTTTACAAAGGAAGCATGGCCGCTCGCTGATGGCCTGTTTAGAAATGCTGGCACCGGTAGAGCGTATGCGAGCTGGATTCCACTGCACTATAAATGTCAGCTTGTCGGCATTGAGCTTTCGGGTTTCAACGTCGGTTAGCTCCCTATAATGCTGAAGGGCCTCTGGCCATATATGCATCTGTCGGTCAAGGTAACGTTCCAATTGTGCGTCAGTGTCGTTCTTCCCATCGTGTTCCTCACGGTTCATGCGCTGCCGTACGGCTATCTCCATTGTCCGTAGCCGGTCTTTGTAAGTGTTGTTCTGGTTGATGCGCTCAACGCTGAGGGCGGCATCGCTGTTGCCTTCCCATCGGCGGCATAGATATAATTCGTCATAGAGTCGGCCAATACGATAGCAACGAGAGAAGGCCAGTCCCAAGGCGTAGTCCTCGCCATACGAAGTGTTGGGCAGTTGTATCTGGCGCAGGACTGGGGTGAAGAAAGCCCGTGGTGCTCCGAGCCCGTTTATTCGCAGTGCGTTGTTGGGTCCGTTCTCGGGTGTCCATTCTCGGTGGTCAATAAGACCTGGTGGCAGTGTGTTCAGGTTGAAGTCGCAAATGCGATAGCTGCCCACCACCATAGCTGCATGTTGTTTGCGGAAAGCATCGACGATGAGCTGTAGTGTGTCGGGCGAGGAATAAAGGTCGTCGCTGTCCAGCTGTACGGCAAAGCGTCCGCAGCGTGGGTCGTTTATGGCCAAGTTCCAGCATCCGCCTATACCCAGGTCATTCCGTTGGGGTACAAGAACAATTAGTGAGGAATGGCATGAAGGCGTCTCTTGTGAGTGTTCATTGATCATTCCACATCTCTCTTTTCTCATTTCACAAAGGATTTCTCCAGTGCCATCGGTCGAATGGTTGTCTACTACCATGACATTGAAAGGGAAAGAGGTCTCCTGGCTCAGGGCACTTTTCACGGCATCGGCTATTGTGCGTTTCCTGTTACGTACTGGTATGATGACCGATGCTTCAACAGGAAACTCCTGCTCGTCGAAGTTTATGTCAGGGTAGGCCGACGTGTCTATCGCAGCATCAATCTCCTTTAGGTGTTGAGTGGCCACAATCTCCATTTCCTGTTGTACAGCCCTATTCGCGGGGTTGACATAGTCAAACTGTTTTTCTCCAGACAATCGGTTGTCAAGCTCTACTTCAGTGTATAGCGTCTCTGGAAGATGAAGTAAGAGCCCGTGCCTGCTTAGCCAAAGGCGTAGGTCGTAAAGTCCTGCATATATATAAGAAATGTCTGAATGCTCTGTGGCCCATTGCTTGAGAAGCTGTGTGCGTATGAGCAAGATGCTGCCGAAGTCGAAGTCATCGCGCACAGAACCAGGTTGATAGTCAATCACTGTATGGCGTTGTTCTTTCCACTCACCGCCTACTTTCTTTCTCTCGTTGCGGTCGGCATATACAAGTGCTGCATTGCTGTCGTCGGCAGTCCGTGCCATGCGCGCCAGCGAGCCTTCTCCTATCTCAAAAGATGTGTTCTTTGTTACTAGTACTGTATATCGCGCTTTGGCCTTGCTCGCCACAGCGCGTATTGTATCGCTTGAAGGCAGGTTTTCTGAATCTATCTGGAAGCAAGCCCTTACTGCCGCACATTGTCTGGCTTGTTGCTCGATATCTTGTGTTGTCTGCTTGTCGGCAGAAAGCACGAAAAGGTCTATTGTTCTGTTCATTTAAGCCAATTTTCTGCAAAATTACGCATTTTCCAAGGAAATAACGAATCTTTTGCCGTTTTTTTCACTGTCTTATTTTGGAGGATTGGTAGGAAATGAGTAATTTTGCAGAATGAAGTTAGATATTACTAGTGCTCAGAATCCCCGTATAAGGCATCTGCTTCTATTGCAGCAGAAGTCTCAGCAGCGTAGGCACGACGGACTCTTTGTTGTTGAAGGCCGCAGGGAGCTGGAGCATTGTCTTTGTGCCGGGTACGAAATAGAAAGCCTCTTTGTATCTACAGAACTGCTTAGCAGAAGCAGTAATAATACAGAGTTGGATTTTGTGAACCAACTAGAGGGTAGGGGAGTGAATATCTATCAGTTGTCCTCTTCACTTTATGAGCGCGTGGCATACCGTGGTTCTACAGAGGGAGTAATAGCCGTGGCGAGGGAACGTCGCATTGCGCTTTCCGACCTTGTCTTGCCCGACAATCCACTTGTTGTTGTGTTGGAGAGTGTAGAAAAGCCAGGTAATCTGGGTGCGGTGCTACGTTCTGCCGATGCAGCTGGTGCTGATGCCGTAGTGGTTTGCGACCCGCTTACTGACATCTACAACCCCAACTTGATACGCTCCTCAATAGGGGCAGTATTCACTGTTCCCACTGTTGTTACTACTACCCCTGAATGCATTGACTATCTTAAGAGCCGTAGCATCAGCATTCTTACTGCCCAGCTTCAGGATTCAAGTCTTTATTATGATACAGATATGCGCAGAGGCATTGCCCTTGTAATGGGTACAGAGGCTACGGGGCTTACAAATCCCTGGCGCGAGGCAGCTACTGCCCACATACGCATACCCATGCTAGGCAGGCTCGACTCTCTCAACGTGTCGGTCTCGGCTGCCATCTTGCTTTTCGAGGCTGTCAGGCAGCGCCAGGCATAATGGCTCACCGTCGTTGAGCTTTCCTCAATGCCTCGTCGGCCCATCTCAGTCTCAGTCGTGCTTTCTCGCGTGCCTCGTCGGCCCAACGGCTGCGCAGGCTTGCCTTGCTGGTGGCATCATCGGCCGAGCGAGTGTATAGCTTCGCCTTGTCATAGTTTTTCTGGCGTGTATAGTATTCGGCATCCTTTAGATAACTCTGTGCTTTCTTGCGATAGTACTCTGCATCACGCTCATGGCCTTCTGCCTGCTTGTTGTAGTATTCTGCATCGCGCATGTACGATTTGGCCTGATTGGAGTAGTAGTCGCTGCTTTGTGCCGATACGGCAGAGGTTGTGGTAAGAAGAACAAGCATGATGATGCAAAGCCTCAATCTACGCCATACGAATCTGGGAATTCGTCTCCACAGCCATGTGATGGCTCTCCACCGCCAGTCTATTACACGCACATGACAGTGTTTCTCCAGCGAGCGAACGATGTCGCGTGCCACCTTTTCCTTGCTCAGTAGAAGTGGGTATGTATTGCCGTCATTCAGCAGGTCGGTATCTACAAAGCCAGGACGGATGTCGGTAAAACGAATCCCTAGCTTGCGTGCGTTTGCCAACTGTTCCAAGGCTTGGATATAGGTGTTCTGCATGGCTTTTGTTGCCGAGTAGGCTGGTGCAGGTCCCAGTCCTTTTGTTCCTGCAATACTGCTTATTACTGCAATGTTGCCACCGCCATGGTTTGCCATGTAACGGTAGGCTGTGCCCAGCATGCGGGTAAAACCCATACCGTTGGTCTCAACCGTCTGCATCTCTATCTCCTCTTTCAATTCGCGGTTCTGATGCCCTATACCAGATGCGTGAAAGTAAA
>CAMYZK010000232.1 GCA_947303825.1 uncultured Prevotella sp.
TCTTCCAGATACACACAAAGGGCAACGATAATAATAGTGATAATTATTTTCAATAACGTCTTCATATAAGCTCCTCCTTTTCCCTTGTTGTAAAGAGAGGCCCGTTTTAATACAGACCCCTCAAAACAGAATTAGCCGACTAAAGGAATACTATTCCACCGCCATTAGCAAGTTCGACTTTAGTTTTCGGCTGCTCAACGCTGGAGGACGCAGACATACATGCTGTGTTGGCACTTGGCATCCAGGTGTAGGCGGACTCATTGCCTCCCCATAGCATTACAATCAAAGAGACGACCGCAACAGCTATCATTCCAAACAGGACATAGACCGGTATTGGCATACTGTCATCGGTTTCTGCCGCAGACGTTTGGGGTGTCTGTTGCGTTGCAGCCTGCATAGACCCCGTTGTGGGCAACGGGTCGGCCATCACCGTCTGCTTGTACGCATTGCCCACCCTCTTGGCTTGCCATGAAACATTGCTAATGCTGTCACGCCGTAGTATGGGGGCTGTTGTCAACAGTGTGTGCTGGACATGCAGCTCTGGGTAGCTAATGTAGTTTACTCTCTGCACATTGTACTGCGTATTCAACGCACGAACTAATTGTGCGGCAATGATTGCCGACCGTTCTGCTTGAAAGGCTGTTCTAATTCCGACAAGAGACCTTTGCCACTGTCCGTTGGTGGTGACCGTAACTGCCATCGCCACGATAATAAATAGCATTCGTTTCATAACCATAGCTTTTTTTGTGAATAATAACGTTGCAAATGTAATCGGAAATAATAAGAAAACAAACATAAAGTACTAGAATTGCACCTTTTTGCAAACAAGGAAAAAAACATGCCCGGAAAATGCAATTGCATTTTCCGGGCTCTATTTTTGAAGTGAGTTTTTGCAAAGAGCTATCTTTCTGAAAGATAGGCGACTACATCATCAGCAAGGCCAAAAATACTTGTCGGGTTCTTTCTTGTGTGTTCGCGGATGAAGTCTTTTCCTTCATCAAGTTTTGTCAGCAGTACTCCTTTTGCTCTCGACAAGGAAGAGTCGTTTGCCTTCACCTTCAGTATTTCACTATACTTCTTACCACTAAAGGGGAACAGGTGTTCGCAGGCTACTGCCAGTGCAAGGATGCGTCCCTCCTGATTGTCGGTTTTTAACTTTATGGCCTTTATCACTTCCTCGTCTCTGCTACTGTTTAGGCATTTATAAAACTTCTCTATAAATTCGTTTACCTCTTTGCTTTCACTACTCCCAAAGTTGTCCTTTGCTACCTCACTACACACCTTGCTCAGTATATCTAACTCATATAGGCACTGGTTAGTGTAGACGATATCGCACACCGTGTCGTAGACTTTATCAGGAACTAACGATGAAACCGCCCTTTTTAGTTCTCTGTATTTGGTTTCTATGGCATCAGCCCACACAACACAGAGTGCCTCTTTTTCTATAGGCGAGCCGACATCTTCTCCCACCCCGCTCCGTCCGATGGTGCCTGCTGTTGCCTTTAGTGTTGCTGTCTCCTTTGCGCCGCTATGCAATATGTCTTCAAGCTCCTTGCGCCTTTCCTCGGTAGCGAGTTCTGCTATCGTCTCATTCAGCATCTTCAATTGCTGTTGCAGTGTGAGGCTTTCGTCTGTAGCGATGTCTTCCACCTTTTGCGAAATCCCCTCAATGTAGAGAGCGTATGGACGTTTGTTTTTCTTTGCCTTGAACAAGAAGTGATAATTCTCCACGACCCGCTTCATTTTTTCTGACGGTAATAGCAGCGTTCTGTTTTGTTCCAGCTGAAATAGCATTGTCCTGATGTTTTTATGTGCTATTTCCCTTTGGGTATCTTTCACGTACTGTTCTTTTTGCTCCATACAGCTGCTTTTCAGCCTGGCTGTCTGTTTTCCGAGTTCATCGCGCAGTTCCATAGACACCGTGGCCGTGAGACTTTGCACCTGAGTACTATATGACCGCATGGCCGACAGAGCTTTTCTCCCTCCTGCCACATCGACAGCCGCCACTTGACTCTTCAGTCTGTCGATATGTTCTCTGGTATCCTTCTCAAGGAACGTACGTGCCTCGTTGAGCAGTCCAAGTCGCCCGATGAGGTCTGCCTTGTGCCCTGTAACGTTTTTCCGGCTTAGTCTGTATCTGTCAATGATCCAAAGTGCTACGACAATCATTATCGTTAAAACCGACAGTATCAGGAGGCTTTTTCGCGAGAAGGGCCAGAATCCGTTTTCAAAGCTTATCTTCTGTGCACCCATCTCCACTCCGTTGTGCATTCTGAGCATTCCGAAGCAGAACACTCCGCTGCCAGAGCCACAATATACCTTTCCGTCTGCAACGAGGCAAGCGTCGGGGTTGAATGGTACATCAACGAAATAGTCGGTTTTATCGGTAAAATCGTGCATCCCGCGTTCACCAATACCATAGACATGGCCTGATGCCACCAGCAGCCGGCTGTATCCCTGTGCTTCTTCTGATGTAAGCGTACCGTCTTCCATGAGGTGGTAAAGATGCCGGTTGTTGATGAACCATAGGCTGTTCCCTTCTGCCGCCACATCGCGTATGAAATGTATGGTATCAGTTGCATGAACTTGGCTGAAGACTCCCTTTTCTTCCACGAAGATTCCTTCGTTAAGTGTACAAAGCACTATGCTACCGTCACTCTTTTGTCTGATGGCAGTTACGAAAGGCTCTTCATCGCCAAGAATGATGGTGTCGTTTGCTGCATTCAGGTTGCAAAATCCGTCCCTTACGCCCACCATCACTCTCTGTCTGTTCTTTCCAATGGCGGTGACGTCTTTCGGCAGCCGTGGTGTTATCTCGCTATTTGACGACCAGATTGAATTCCACAGATAGCTGCCGCATAATTTGGCACGATAGGCCCTGTTATCGCTGTCAACAAAAAACAGCACATCGTCTTTTACCGTCATGAAGCGCACATCATGGCTTATGTCCTTTATATGGTGTGCCACCGAGTCGTTTTTGTTCTGACGGTACAGCTTGTGTCCTATTATATAATAAATGTTGTCTCCGTCGGCGCAAGCGTGGTCTACGGCCCCGAAGCTGTTGAATGCATCCTGATGGTGGCACATGCGAATTATGGAGTTCCTTGTCACCATCAGCGACTGTCTCCTGGCAGTATCGTTGACAATGATGTTACGGCAGGTGGACGGCCTCACCGTCCTGCGCAGGTCGACGCACTTGTACTGGCCACGATTCTTCAGGTTCTTGTCCTCTACAAGTTGCAGGCTGTTGTCGCATATCAGATAGTTAACCTTCTGGGCAGGCTCGTAATAGTAGAGTTGCGCTGGTACGTCAAGATTGATGGAATCACGTTCCTTGTGTTCCTTCATGTCGTAGATACGTATGGCACTCTTTGCGAGTGCAAAGATGCTGTCGCCATGCAGTGCTATGCAGTGCAAGTCAGCCTTAAGACAGACATACGTCTCCTTGCTGACAGTGTTTATACCTACCAATCCGTGCGCCGAACTACAGTACAGGGTGTTGTTGCCAGCATCCAGTATATGTGAATAGACTACAGGGTGCAAGCGCGATGTTCCATCGGCATAAGGCTCGACACGAAGCGGCCTGAGCATGCTCTGACTGCTGTCGCTCATCAAAAAAAGGCCGTGAGAGGTGGCAAAATAAGCTTCGGAGCCTTTTATACAGATGTCGTAGACTGAGTATTGTGTTTTCTTTCCACTGGCCGGAATGGTGTAGCGTCGCAAGGTGTCAAGACGGTCTGAATGCTTGCAACATCTGAAGACCCCCATGTTGCGCGTTCCTATCCAATAGTTGTCTACCGAGTCACGCACCACTCTGTATATACGGTCGAAAGGCGTGGACAGGATGTCGCTGCTTCCGTCTACAGACTGGTAGACAATAACACTGCCATCTTCTGTTCCGATATAGTATCTGTTGTCATCAAAAGTATCGAGCGAGATAGTTGACAGCCTATGGTCAAAGGCTATCTCCGACTCGTTGAGCACTGCCTGTGGCACATCTTCACGGCACGCTTCGAAGCAAAGCAATAAAAACCATGCTGCCAGGAATGACGATAGTCTTACAATGGTTTGTTTTAGCTTCTTCATTTGTTTAGTCTTTAAATAGCAAATTTCATTTCTTCTTGTCCTCTAAGTAGCGGCGCTTCTTGGCACTCATCGGACGTGCCTCCTTGGCAGCCTTCACAGCGGCGCGACGTGCCATCAGAGAGCACGGCCTTAGCCTTGTGCTGTCCTTCTGCCGTCTGCTCCATCTCCAGCGTCAGCCGCCGTCCGTCGGTCTTGTTCACGATGTCGTCGGCCTGCGCCAGCAGGTTCAAGTTGCGCCGCCTGTGAGTCAGCAGATGCTCTGCCTCACCGATTATATATTTAGAGATGAACCATTGGCGGGTGTCCTCGTCAAGGGTCGAGACATAGCCGTAGATGGCATAGACGAAGATGTGTTTGTGAGTCTTGATGTCGAATTTCTCGCCGGCACGCACGAACTGACGTAGCTGCCACTCGTCGAACTGCCGCTCCAGCCGCTCGTTACGAAATAGGTTGCCTAGGATGTGCTGCAAACGGGTACCCTCGCCTGTGGCATAACGGAAGAGTACATCAGCCACCTGACCCCTGAACACAAACATCCCAGCAAATACATAG
>CAMYZK010000233.1 GCA_947303825.1 uncultured Prevotella sp.
ACCATTGCGGGCGAGGACGCCCGCGCTCCCAGAGTTGGCTGCAAAGGTACAAAAATTATTAGTTCAAAACAAACATTGACTTATATAAGGTCTCGTATCTTTGTGCCACCTTCATGTAGTGGTGATGTCGGCAAATATACTCCTGGCTCTGGAGCTTAAGGCCGTAGAGTGTCTCTGGATGTAACACTATCTGTCGCAACTCATGGTAGACACTGTCGTAGGTGGGCTGCACGTTGACTATGGGTCGCAGCTCTGTTTCTCCAAGAATGTCGTAGTTCTCGGGTTCGCCGCCGCCCACTACTACTATTCCCTTCGACATGGCTAGCAATGCATTCATGGCGGGAGTATAGCTGTACAGCTGGTCTAGTATGACATCGCTAGTGTCTATCAGGTGTCGGTATTGTTCGTAGGGCACCCCCTCGGCTACAGTAAGTGCCATCCTGTCGGGGAATTCTCTTTCTACGGCCTGGGCTGCCCGAAGCATGATGTCGGTTCCCTTATATGCGCTGCGCCCCTTGCTGATGCCTATGAACACCTTCACTTTGCCTGTGCCATGGCCGTCGGACCCGAAGGAAGAGGGCTCTCTGGGGGGTGACTTCGGCTTTATGGGAAGGGGGATGAAGCTGAGCTTGTGCTTGAAGTGTGGCTCGTAGCAGGCGTGGTACTCGTAGAGCGAGGCCACGATGGCGTCGCAGTCTTGGGCTATCATGCGGTTCAGCCGTTCCTTGGCCGTTCCGAGCCAGTCGCGCTGCTCGATGAGGGCGGCCTGGTCTGTGCGCAGCACTGTGCCTATGTTGAAGTCGCTGTATCGCAGCGGCATGCGTGTGGTGCACTCGTTCACCCAGTAGTAGTCCATACCCATGGCGCAGAGCACCATGCTCTTGTTGTGCCTGCGCAGGTATCTGTATATGGGGAAGATGCGCTCTGCCTTAAGCTCGAGGAACATGGGGTTGATGAGCTGCACCACATCGTATCCTCTCCACCTGGGCAGCAGCGAGCATATCTTTGCCATGAGCTTCAGACCACCGACCTTTCCCGGGCTGCGGGCCAGGTCTTGGTCCCGGGGATAGTCTTTCCAGAAGTCACCGTTGGAGGCCACGGTGACTTCGTGTCCCAGTTGTCGCAACCCTTCGGACAGGGTGTAATGCACATTGCTGTATTCTCCCAGGAGCAGTATTCTCATTTAAGTCCTTGAGTTATTAAGTTTTTGAGTTTTGAGTGAAGAAACAAATGTTCAATCCTTCATCTGATTCTCGGTAGTGTGCGCATGAGTACAGTAAGCCCGAGAGAGCTGTTGGTCATGCGTCGGAACCAGGTATACTTGCGAGTATAGTTGCGGTCGGGTAGGGGGAAGAGGTCGGCCTTGCGCAGCTCGTCGAGACGTCGGTCCAGGTAGTGGCGGCTTCGCGTAAGTGTTATCACATTATATATATAGTCCATGGTGAGCTGTGCAATGCGCCGCTGCAGTGCGATGCGTTCTTCGGGGGGGGCTGTGCTGGCCTTCAGTCTGAGCCTGAGCAGGACGGCCTTGGCATCGTTGAGCCTTTTCAGGCGGCTTCGTGCATCTTTCCTGTTGATGGCCGACGATGGTCGCTGGCGGTAGCAGTAGGCACGGGCATCGGTGGTCATCACACTGTCGGCACGTAGCACTAGCTGCGGGGTGAACTCCTCGTCTTCGCCGTAGGCAATGCCTGGGGTGAAGCGCAAGCTGCCCACTATGCTCCTTTTGAAGATGAGTCCCCACACCGAGCCGTGTATGTTGTTGCTGCGTAGGAAGGCGGCACTCTGAAAGGGTCCTTTGTCCTTGTAGCTGGTGTTGTTGTCGGGCTTCTCGCAGAAGTCGAACATCACCAAGTCTGAATGCTGGTATCTTACCAGGTCGAGCACATGCTCGTAGGGTGTGCGTATGAGGAGATCATCGGCATCGACAAACTGTATGAATGTGCCCGACGCCACCTTGAGTCCCATGTTGCGTGCCGTTGCTACTCCTCCGTTTTTCTGTCGTATGTATATCAGCTCGTCTAAGATGTCGGCCAGCTTTATTACTGGCGAGAAGTCGGAGCCGTCGTCAACAATGATTATCTCGCGCTCGGCAGGGCGCAACGACAGCTGGCGTATGCTCTCTATGCACTCGCGCAACATCTCTGCCGGAACGTTGTAGGCTGGGATGATGAAGCTTATGAAGGGTTGTGTCTCTTTCTGTATAGTCTGCATAGTCCTTTTATTCCAATGATGTTTATTGCTATGGCTTTTAACCGTTGGTTAAGGGTGAGCCCGGCAGCCAGCGGACTGACAGCCATGTGGTGCAAGAGGGGCTTGCAGCCTGTCTGCCGGCATACGTCGAGCTGTATGTTGAGCACGTGCATGTAATAGCGGCTGTCTGTCCATTGTGGCAGCACTGCCAGGTGGGCGTCGAGCAGCATGGACAGCTCGCGGCCGGTGGCAGTGGATGTTATGCCGTCTTCGGCAACATAATAGTAATACAGTCCGTGGCTGGTGGTGACAACCTTCCTTGCCTTGCCAAGCAGGAGGGGAAGCATGGCAACGTCTTCGAACACCCTCCCCACTGGGAAGCGCAGGTTGATGAACATGGTGCTGCGATACACCTTGTTCCAAGCATAGCAGTGCTCGTAGGCATGTGCATTGAGCCAGTATTGGGCCATGTCGGTGTACTCTGCCTGAGGGAATACGATAAGTTTTTGCTTTGGCGAGCCGTAGAAGCGGATGAGCGGAAACTCCACTATGTCGGCATGCTCGGCCAAGGGCATCACTTGTTCGTAGCAGTCGGCAGACAGGCTGTCGTCGCTGTCAACAAAAGTGACATACTCTCCACGAGCCATATCGAGCCCCGCATTCCGGGCATCGCTGAGTCCGCCGTTTTCCTTGTGTATCACCCGGACACGGCTGTCGCGCCGCGCCCACTCGTCGCACTTCTGGGGGCACCTGTCTGGCGAGCCATCGTCAACAAGAAGCACCTCAAAGTCGCTGAATGTCTGGCCTACGACACTCTCCAGGCATCGGTCTATAGTTGCCTCCACGCAGTAGACGGGAATGATAATGCTTAGTTTCACGCGTACAAAATTACTAGAAAATAATGTAAAATCAAAAAAAATGTTGTACTTTTGCAAGCTGAAACAGAAAAAAGGTGAAAGAAGAGCAACAAGACAGCTACGGTCATGTGCTAAAATATACAGGCATTTTTGGCGGCGTACAAGGACTGAACATTATTATCGGCCTTGTGCGCAACAAAATTGTGGCTTTCCTTCTCGGCCCAGGTGGTATGGGGCTGGTGTCACTTTTCAACTCTGTTCTCAACTTTGTGTCGCAGTCAACCAACCTTGGCATTTCATTCAGTGCCGTGCGGCATATCTCGGAACTCTTTGACCAGGGCGATGAAGAGCGCATACAGCACTTTGTGAAAGTGGTGCGGGCGTGGAGCCTGCTAACGGGTATGTTGGGCTTTCTGGTGTGCATAGTGGCGGGGCCGCTCTTCAGCAGCAAGACGTTCTCGTGGGGTGACCACACGCTGCACTTCATGCTGTTGGCACCAGCCGTAGGACTACTTGCCATCACAGGGGGTGAGACGGCCATACTGAAAGGAGCGCGACGCCTGCGCTCGCTGGCTGTCATACAGGTGCTCAACGTTGTTATCTCGCTGATTATCACCATTCCTATCTATGCTTTCTTCGGCGAGGCAGGCATCGTGCCTGTCATTGTGTTGGTGGCTTTCTCCACTATGCTGCTCACCATACGGCATTCGTATCGCCTGTATCCGCTGAAGCTCACCGGTGCAAAGGGCATTCTGGGCGAGGGCATGGAGATGGTGCGTCTGGGTGTGGCCTTTGTGGTGGCAGGCATCATGGGCAGCGGTGCAGAGATGCTCATTCGCTCGTTCCTCAACGTGCAGGGCGACCTTGATGTGGTGGGGCTCTACAATGCTGGCTTTATGCTCACAATGACCTATGCCGGAATGGTGTTCTCGGCCATGGAGACCGACTATTTCCCGCGTCTCTCGGCTGTGGGTAATGATGTGGAGCAGCTGAACAGAGTGGTGAATCGTCAGAGCGAAGTGACGCTGCTCATCGTCTCGCCTATGCTGCCAATTCTCATGCTCTTACTGCCAATTCTCATACCCATCCTGTTTCGCAGCGACTTCCTGCCAGTAGTGGCGATGGCTCAGGTTATCCTTCTCTCGATGTACGTTAGGGCGGTGTATCTGCCCATAGCCTATATCACACTGGCCAGAGGCGACTCGTTTCACTATTTCCTCCTGGAGGCCGCTTATGACATCCTCGTGGTGTTGTTCGTCATCGTGGGTTACCAGAACTGGGGACTCACGGGCACAGGCTTTGCTATCGCCCTGGCCAATATATGCGACATCCTTATCACCTATGCCTATGCCAGCATCCGCTACCATCTCAGGATTTCGCCGATGGTGCTGTGGATTCTGGGCATCCAGCTACCGCTGGGCATAGGCGTCTATATCCTCACCTTCATCGACAATGCCGTGCTCTACTGGGGTATGGGCAGCCTGATGTGTATCGTCAGCCTGCTGATATCAGGCTATATCCTGCATCAG
>CAMYZK010000234.1 GCA_947303825.1 uncultured Prevotella sp.
TTGTACCCCATTCTTTGTTGTACTTTATTGATAGCGGAAATATGATCGCTGTCGCTTATGGTGGTGATGTACTTCTAAGAGTGCTTACTAATCTGCGGAATCTGTGGTGTAACCATCCATTTTCGCACCTGCGATAACCATAGATGATACAGGACACTATCGGCGTGTGGTGTAACCATCCCATTTTCACACTCTCCACACACCTAGCATCAGGGCCAGCCCTAAGATAGAGCTGGCCCTGATGCTGGGTTCGTATAAAAGGACGGGCTAGAACTGGTAGCGGTTGTCCTCTACCTTTGCCTTTTCCTTCAGCACGTCAAAGAATGAAGTGTAGCGGTTGTACTGAGACGGTGTGAGCAGCTGAACCATGTTGCGTATGAGTTGACGCTCCTCATTACGGCGATTGAAGGTTGCACCCTCACGTGGCTCACGTCCAACGACCTCGAAGAGGAATATACCGTTGGTTCCCTTCACTATGCGATTGCAAGTCTGTCCCTTGGCGGTAACAGCCACTGCACCGCTAAGTCCCAGTTCCTGCTGTCCATGTACGTTGACAGGCATCGGGAAGGTTATCTGGCGGATAGTATCGACAGCAGCACCCTTCTCCTGAGCAGCGGCAATAGTCTTGGCTCCAGCCAGCTTCTTGATAAGCATATCGGCCTTCTTGTCCTTGATAACCATGGCACGCAGCTCGTTCTCTACGCTCTTCTGGTCGAGGTAACCCACAGGATGAATACCAGTAACGGCAACGGTAAGGAAGCGTCCCTCGGCAGAGTTACGGAAGATTTCAGAAATGTTGCCCTCCTGAGCCTTAGCGAATGCCCACTTCACAGCCTCACGGGTGTTCTCCAGCGGCTGCGGACTTCCAATGTTAAATGCGTTGCTCTGCAGGTTCTTCTGCTCCACTACGGTATATCCGTACTTTGCAGCATTCTTCTCCAGGTCGGCGGCATTCGAGCACTCGCTGACATACTGGCTGAACTTGTTGTATGTGGCCTCTTCGGTCTCGTTGAAGAAGCGGAGCTCGTTGCTCACAATGGCAACATCGTAGAGCTTGACAGGATTTTTACGCTCTGTAACGACAAAGAGCAACACCTGATTGGAAAGCTTAACATACTTTGGAGTGTTGAGACTAGCCTCACGCACAGCACTCATCACCGTCTGCATGTCGGGAACAATGGTTTCCTGCCTCTGATAAAGGTCTGCACTTATCCAAGCTGTCTGCACCTTCTGTCCCAGGTCGTTAGCCACCGAGTCGATAGAGATGCCACCGTTAATCTTGGCAATAAGGCTGTCGGCGCGCTTAGTAGCATCGTCAAAGTCATTGCCCGGTACTCCGATAAATTTGTAGGACACAGAGTCAACAGCCTCGAAGCGACGGTTGAGTCGGGCAACAGCCATATACTCCACAGGCTTGCCGCCCTGCATGGTGACGTATGTGAACTGCTTGGTGACATGCTTCTCGGGCATAGAGTCGAGTGCAGCCTTAAGGTTGAAGCTAGAAGAGAAGTTCTTCAGGCCATTGGCGTTATAAGGCATGTTCTCGTGATAGGTCACCACCGAACGGTGAGAAGCTACGATAGCAGGCACATCAACGCTGTCACCTTCCAGCTTCTGTGCAGCCTCAGCCAGTCCATTCCTCAAGGTTGCCGAGTCAGCAGCCGAAGGAATGACATTGCAAACAACATACTTTATGTCGCGAGTCTCGGTGTTCCACTTGAACATCTCTTTCTTCTCATCGTACTTGGCTTTGAGATCCTGGTCGGAAACAGTGACATCTTTCTCGTTGATACTGTTGTATGCCAGTGAAGCAAGCACAATCTCGCTGACGTTGTTGCTGCCATCAAATGCAATCTTGGCAGAAGCCTCGTTAGAGAGCATGCACGACTGTAGCAGCGTCTGATACTTCTGTGCGAGCAGCGACTGGCGCAGCAGCTTCTCTACAGTGCGCCAATACTTGTCAAACTCCATGAACTGTTCGCTGTTCTGCTGTTGCTGCTGGAAAGCGTTGTATATCTGAGCAACGTTGTTATAGTCAAAACGTCCAGTCTGCTGATTGAAGAACTGAGGAAGAATAAACCAGTTGCGAAGCACGGGGTGTGTCCCCTGCTCTAAAACGGTCTTCAGCTCCTCGTCGGTAACGCCAAGTCCAAGCTTCTCTGCCTCTTCTGCAATGATAGTGTTCTGTACATACTGTTCCCACACAAATTCGCGGAGTTCATCTTCACCAATGTTCTGATTGGTAACCTTCAGCAGGTTTTTATACTCCTCAACGGTGGTCTGATAGTCTTGGATGGATAGTTTCTCACCCATCACCTCACCAACTTTCTGTCGTGCCTGATTGCTAGATGTCTCGCACGAACGTGTAAAGTCAGTCGCAATGAAGCCGAACAAAGCCAGGCCGATAATGCCTACCAGCCAAGGTCCCCAGCTTCTGATTTTTCCAATTGCTGCCATTTAATTAGTTTGATTTTTGTTTTATTATTTTTATGATTTTCTTCTTTTTCAGATTCAGCCTGCAAAATTACAACTTTTAAGTGAAAAAACGGCATTTTTTTATGAAAAAATGTGACTTTCATTCACTTTTAGCCTAACAAGCTCTATTTTTGTGGCTGTGTTCTTCATAATCTTGAACTCGAAGTGCCCAATATTCACCACTTCGTTGAGTTTCGGGAAGCTTTGATACTCGTGCAGGATGTAGCCTCCCACAGTCATATACTCATCACTCTCGGGCAAGTCCAATCCGAGCAGCTCGTTCACTTTTTCTATCTCAAGCCTTGCCGAGAGGACATATACTCCATTTTCAATTTTCTTTGCCACATAGTTCACCGAGTCATGCTCGTCTTCTATGTCGCCGAAGATCTCTTCTACAATATCCTCAAGTGAAATGAGGCCGCTAGTACCGCCAAACTCATCGACCACCACTCCCAACGATTTCTTCTGCTGAAGCAGCGTCTGCATCATCTTGCTGGCAAGCATTGTCTCCGGGACAAAAGTCATGGGTCGGATAATGTTCTCCAGGTTCTTCGACAATCCGAGCTCCGTAGCCTGTCCAGGTGGATGAGGGGGCACTAATCTGAACATTTCCTGCGAGTGTATATAACCAATGATGTGATCAATATCATCGTGATAGACCACAATCTTCGAATGTCCGCTCTCAATGAACTTCTGCTTCAGTTCCTCTATGGTGACGTCATCTTTAACAGCATCTATCTCTGTGCGGGGTACCATGCAGTCGCGCACCTTGGTCTCACTGAATTCGAGGGCATTTTGGAATATTCTCACCTCATCGTCAATAAGCTCATCGTCGCCCGCATTGTCTATGCTCGACTGCACAAGATAGTCCAGGTCAACCTTTGTGAAAGCCTTATCGTCGCCATCGGTAGTCATCCTTACACCTACCAGGCGTAGCAACCCCTTTGACAGCAGTGAGGCAAAACGTGCCACAGGCCACAACACCACATAGCAGACAAAAGCAGGCAATGCAAAGAAAGTAAGCATACCGTTGGGATTAGCCTTGAAGATGGTCTTTGGCAGGAATTCACCCGTAAAGAGCACCACCAGTGTTGACAGCAGCGTGTCGGCAGTAACACGCGAGGCATCGTCAAGTCCTAAGAATAGTGTCTGGTCGAAAATCTGTGCAAAAAGAACACCATAGAGAACAAGAGCTATGTTATTTCCTACCAGCATGGTAGACACAAAATTGCTGGGATGTCGAAAGAACAGGTCTATGGCTTTCTGCGAGAGTCCGTTTTTCTCGCGTGCCACCTCTGCAAGTAGCCTGTTGCTTGACACGAAGGCAATTTCCATACCCGAGAAAAAGGCTGAAAAAACCATGCTGATGACTAGTCCTATGATAAGTGCTGCCATGTATGAGCTGTATTGGCTAGTTGTACGACCTGTGTTTTATTGGGCCAGCGTTCGATGGTTCTGTGGCCGTAGAGTCAGTACTTACAGTAGTACTGCCATCATCGTCCGCCTCCATGTCTGATGCCAGGAAAGACCCCTTGGAATTAGTGACGAGATAACTCTCCATTTTCTCATCACTACGGAAGTATGTACCCTCCATCGTGCGGTCAGGAGTAACGACACGCGAGAAAACCGTAGAGTAGAACTCGTGTTTTATGCCGTCCCAATAGAGTTCTTCACTCGTATAGACAAGTCCTTTGACATTGCGTATGCTGACCCTTCCGCGTAACTTCCATAGCCGCATCCTGTTATAGTACCATGCGGTATCGGCCTGGATGTATGCCTCAACGTGAAACTTCTCGTCAAACTGCTCAAAGAAGATGCCTTTCATAAACTCCCATCGGTTGGGCTGACGTATCTCGTTGACTTCCCATCGCTCACTTACAATGCGATATTTTATCACTCCAGAATCGCTAACAAGCATATTGACCCCGTAGCTCATCATCACTGAAGCAGAGTCCTCCGGATTGACGGCAGGAGCAGTATGCTCCTGAGCTTCAGAGCAGGAAATCAGGAAACTGACGAATGGGCATAGTAAGCAAAGCAGGATTTGGGAAAAAGAGAAAACGAG
>CAMYZK010000235.1 GCA_947303825.1 uncultured Prevotella sp.
CTGGGTTCTGCTCCTTCAAACGAAGGGCCTGCTCCAAGGCATTCAAATCTTCTGGATTGAAGATGGCGGGTAGGGCAGCGCGGTTTACCGTTCCTTCGGCTGTCATGGCATCCTTACCCACGTTTCGGGTGTCTGGCACTTGCTTGGCCAGCACAACAATCTTTAAAGCCATATATATAAATAATGTGTAAAAATGATATCCTAAAACTGTTTTCAAAAAAAGCGGTGCAAAGGTACGACTTTTATTGCGATTGGCAAAGTAAAAAGAACAAAAAGTGCACAAAACGAGTTCTTTCGTGCACTTTTCATGCACACTTGTATCGTTTTGTGCAACAAAAACAGGATATGAAAGTCTATTTCCTAATAACTTTCCTATAGGCGGCCTTGCCGTCTTTTACTTTCTTTTCCAACACTATTCCCTTAGCACCCGGTGACAGCGTGCGGCCTTGCAGGTCGTGGACTTTCCCACTGCCAGAGTGTCGGTCTTTCTCTGTTTCCGACAGTCTCTCCATAGTGCCTTTCTTGAAAACGTGGTATTCGCCACCCGCAGAGGTCTGGATGTCGTACTCGTAGACCTTCTTTACCGAAAGCTTGGGCTTGGAGCTGAGCGACTTTGCCAGCACCGGCTCCTTTATCTGGGCCGGAGCAAACAGCGGGTTGGGACAGTCGCCCTCGGCAGGCGTCAGACCCTCGCCCTCCAACTCTACGTATGAGCGCAGGCGCAGTGTCCCGCCTATGGCAGAGCGCACGGCAGCCATGAGCAGCGAGCCGTCTTTCCACTCAATATCCACCTCAAACCCTCCGCGTGCACGCAGGCCGCTGATGCTTCCCTGCCTCCACGATGACGGGAGCGCCGGAAGCAGGTGCACGGCACCGTCGTGGCTCTGCAGCAGCATCTCGGCTATTCCGGCCGTAGCACCGAAGTTGCCGTCTATCTGGAAGGGCGGATGGGCATCGAAGAGATTGGGGAAGGTGCGCCCGTTGGGATATTGCGCCGTAGCATCTTCCGACGGCAGCAGCTTGAGCATGTTCTTGATGATGGTGAGGGCATGGCTGCCGTTGAGCATGCGCGCCCAGAAGCATATCGTCCATCCCAGACTCCAGCCCGTGGCCTCGTCGCCACGGTCGGCAAGCGTCTGGCTGGCAGCGGCAAAGAGCTCATTGTGATAGTAGGGGCTGATCTGGTTTGACGGGAACAGACCGTACAGATGTGATATATGGCGATGCTGCTTCTCGCTGCCATCGGCATCCACCAGCCACTCCTGCAACTGCTTACGGCTGCCTATCTGCATGGGGGGTATCAGTTCCAGCGCCTCGCGCAGCTTTGACTGATAGGCGGCATCCTCGCCTAGTATCTCGGCAGCACGGAGCGTGTTTGTCAGTGCGTCGAAGACTATCTGGTTGTCCATGGTGCAGCCGGCGGTGATGGGCGTCGACTTGCCTGCAGGCCCCTGCTCGGGACTGACAGAAGGAACGACAACCAGCCAGCCGGTCTTGTCGGCCGTCCACTGGCTATTGGCGGGGATGGGAGTCATGTAGTCAAGATAGAAGTCGGCCGTGCCCTTTATCACTGGGTACCACTCGCGCAGGAAGTCCACGTCGCCGGTATAGAGATAGTGCTGCCACAGGTGAGTGGCAAGCCAGGCACCGCCGTTGGGGTACATTCCCCAGAAGGCTCCGTCGACGGGTCCGGCAATGCGCCACAGGTCGGTGTTGTGATGGGCCACCCATCCGCCGCACTTGTACATCTGCTTTGCCGTGACGGCACCCGTCTCGCTCAAGTCGCGTATCATGGAGAAGAAGGGGTCGTTGGTCTCGCTGAGGTTGCACACCTCCGACGGCCAGTAGTTCATCTCGGCGTTGATGTTGATGGTGTACTTCGAGTCCCAGGGAGCATCTTTCTTGTCGTTCCACAGTCCCTGCAGGTTGGCGGGCTGACCACCGCGCTGCGAGCTGCTGATGAGCAGGTAGCGCCCGTAGTTGAAGAGCAGAGCCACCATGCCCCAGTCGGTGCTGCCGGTGAACTTCTGCAGACGCATGTCGGTGGTAAGCTGGCTGTTGGCCGTTGAGGGCAGGTAGAACTTCACACGGTTGTACTGCTCCTGATAGGCATCGATGTGGCGGCTGAGCAGCTCTTCGTAGCTGTGCGTGCGGGCACTTCTCAGGTAGTTAAGGCTTTTGGCCGATGCCTTTCCGCTCACATCGCTATAGCTCACGTAGTTGGTGGCTGCCGAGATAAAGATGGTGGCCGTGGTGCAGTCTTTCACCGTCACCACCCCGTTCTCGCCGTAGGTCACGGTGCCGTCGCTCTCCACCTGATAGCGCAGCGTGGCATTGAGCTTGCTGGCTATGCCCTCGTGGTCCACTCCGCTGATGGTGACGATGGCACACTCCGAGGTCTTCTTGTATGTCGTGCTAAAGGGTGCAGCGTGAGAGAGCTTCACCGTTCCGGGGGTGTCGGCCTCCAGGCGCACCACGATGATGCTGTCGGGCATCGAGGCGAAGACGGTGCGGCGGTAGCTGTGGCCGTCGCAGTCGAAGGTCACCGTCGAGACAGCCGTCGTAAGGTCCAGCTCACGACGGTAGTTGGTCACCTTCGAGGGCGACACGCCGCTATGCGTCATCTTCAGGCTGCCCAGCGTGAGGTACTTCATGCCGTGCGGCCCTTTGATGAACTGCTGGTTGATGATGTTCTCGGCCTCCTGCTCGTTGCCGCTGAAGATGAGGCTGCGCACCTTCGACAGATAGCTGGCCGAGGTAGTGCTGTTGTTGTTGTGAGGCCCTCCCGACCAGAACGAGTCTTCGTTGAGCTGTATCTCGTCTACCTGAGTACCTCCGTAGACCATGCCACCCAGCCTGCCGTTGCCCACGGGGAGTGCCTCCAGCCAGATGGTGGCGGGCTTGTCATACCACAGGCGTTCGGTGTTGTCGTCGTCGGCCAGCAGCGTGGTCCACGCCACTGTCGCCATTATCGCTGTCAATAGTATCTTTTTCATGCAAAAATCTGTGTAATCAGCCGCTTGCGGCATAATCCAAAATAAGAAAAATCTGTGTCATCTGCGTAATCTGTGGTTGTTTTTTATTGTTGCGGAAGTTGGACAACTCCTTTTACGCCATATATTACTTTCCAATGACTATCTTGCCGTCCTTTATCCTGACGGTCTTGGTATGTGTATTGCCGGAGAGCGGGCGGCCTTGAAGGTCGTAGGCTTTCCCTGTCTTCTCTTCTCGGATGACAGCATTGGTCAGCCCTGATGTCTCTTCGCTGAACTGCCAGCTGTCAAAGTCGAAGAGCGACGTACCGGTACCCTGGAAGGTGAAGAAGAGGTCGCGCACACCGGTGATGAGCGTTGTGAGGTCGCAGGAGAAGTCTGCCCACTCGCCGTCGGTAGGCTCCACGGGCACGCGTCCCCTGATGGTGCCGGTCTTGCTGCCTATGCGCACCAGCAGCGTACCGCTCTTTGCGGCGCGCACACTGGCGGTGAACGACTGTGCCCCGGCATCGCCGAAGTCAACGTTTCTCACCTTGATATAGTCGCTCTGGTTGATCTCCGAGACATAGCACTGACGGTAGTCGCCCATGCACTTCACGCCCTGGCACTGGTTGATGGTCTCTGCCTCCTGACGCTCGTATGGGTTGAGCGTCTGCAGCGGGGCTACGCCCTTCGTGGTGAAGTTGATGTAGGGCAGCGTGCCATCTTCGTTGGGAGTGAACTCCTCAATACAGGTAGAGCGCTTGTAGCCCCCACCCCCCGACAGCTTGCCGTTGTGGTAGAACATGTAGTGATGTCCCTTGTACTCCACGCTGCCGCCATGGATGGTGAAGCTGTTCTGTGCCTGCCCCAGCACCTTACCCTGGTAGGTCCAAGGGCCGGTAATCTTGTCGGCGGTAGAGTAGGCCCAGTGCTCGGGCACTCCCCCAGCGGCATACTCCAAGTAATACTTGCCGTTGCGCTTGTATATCCACGACGCCTCCTCAAAGTTGGTCTTCGGCGTACCGTCGTCGTTATATCCCTTGTAGGGTCCGAAGGCGGTCTCGCTCTTCGTCGTCACCTCTTTCTCGCCACCGGTGATGGCCGTCATCGACTTTGTGAGCTTAGTATACCACAGCATGTTGTTGCCATAGAACAGGTAAGCCTGACCATTGTCGTCGATAAACACCGAGGGGTCTATCTTGAACCACCCTTTCACCAGCGGTTTCTTGATGGGGTCGCGGTAAGGGCCGGCGGGTGAGTCGGCCACGGCCACGCCGATGCCGGGATAGGCTTCGCCCTTGATGGTGGCGGTGACATACCAGTACCACTTGCCGTCACGCTCTATGCACTGGCTCGCCCAGCAGTCGTTGCCCTGCTTGGCCCATGAGGAGAAGGTGGCCGAGGTGAGCGGCGTGCCACGATAGGTCCAGTTCACCATGTCTACGGTGCTGTAGAGCAGCCAATCTTTCATGGTGAAGTAATTGTTCTGGGTAACATCCTCGTCGTGGTCTACAAAGAGGTAGAGGGTGTCACCATGCACGTAGGGTGCAGGGT
>CAMYZK010000236.1 GCA_947303825.1 uncultured Prevotella sp.
ATGCCTAACCTCAGCCCGTTCTATATCGACGATGCCACGAAGCAGTCCACGGGAGTGTTCTTCACACAGGAGACCGACTTCCAGGGTAGCTACAGCAGCAACTTCAACCCTGTGGCACTGGTGGAGAAAGGCTACAGCAAGACCACCCAGCGGCAGGAGAAGATGACCATCACACTGGAGTATGACTTCCCCTTCGGCCTGCAGTATCAGGGATGGGTATCTATGAACATGAGCACCACGAAGAACAAGAAGTTCCTGCCGCAGGAGGCTACGGGCGTGCTGTGGACCAGCAGCAATGCCAACCGCTCTACCGATGCCACCAGCGATGCCTTCTCCCTGCAGTCGCAAAACAAGCTGCTCTTCAACAAGACCATAGCAGAGAAGCACAAGATTATTGCCACGGCACTTATCAAGACTGCCGACAGCCAGAGCTTCAGCTACACCAGCTCCACATACGGCAACGCCTCGGCCAACCTCAGCGATCCCGTGGTGGGAAGCGTGGTGGCATCGTCGGGCAGCGGCAACAGCGAGAAGCGCAGCATCATGTTCATAGGTCAGGGTGTCTACACCTTCGACAACCGTTACGTGCTTCGCGCCACACTCAACCGCGAAGGCAACTCTACCATGGGCAAGGACAAGCGCTGGGGCACCTTCCCCGCCTTCGGAGCCGCTTGGAACGCCGAGCAAGAGCACTTCTGGCCCGAGAGCGTGAAGAAATGGCTCACCACGGCAAAGGTGCGCGTGGGCTACGGATGGAGCGGCTCGTCGCCCAGCGGCGCCAGCATCTACCTCGGAGCCTACAAGAGCCTGGGGCAGTACATGAACATGGCGGCCATAGTGCCCGACCGCATGCAACTGGACAATCTGAAATGGGAGACCACCCGCGAGGCCGACTTCGGTATCGACCTGCGACTCTTCGACAAGCTGAACTTCACCATCGACTACTATGACAAGCTGACCACCGACATGCTGCTCAAAAACACCAAGCTGCCTGTCTCTACCGGCTACTCCAGCGTGAAATACATCAACTCGGGTAAGATGTCGAACAAGGGTATAGAGTTGCGTATGGACTATGAGGTGTTCAGAAACAAGGAATGGACGGTGACGGTAAATGCCAACGTGAGCCGCAACGTGAACAAGGTGAAGGAGCTGCCCTCTACCTGGGTGATGGACAACTACACCTTCGGCAACGGCAACTACGCCCTGCGCATAGTGGAGAATGCACCGGTAGGCTCGTTCTACGGATACAGATACCTGGGAGTGTACCAGAACACCGACGAGACATACGCACGCGATGCTAATGGAAACATTATGACCGACTGGCAGCAACAGAAGATGGTGATGCGCAACGGCAACGAGCGTGTCTATCCCGGCGATGCCAAGTATGAGGACATCAACCACGACGGAGTCATCAACGAGAACGACATCGTTTATCTGGGCAATGCCAACCCGAAGTTCTTCGGCGGCGGAGGCTTCCAGGTGCGCTGGAAGCAGCTCACGCTAACTACCTTCTTCTATGGACGATACGGACAGAAGGTCATCAACGGTGCGCGTATTTCACTGGAGAACATGCGCGGAAAGAACAACCAGTCTACGGCCGTGCTGCACCGCTGGCGTGCCGAGGGCGACCAGACCGACATTCCTCGTGCACTCTACGGCATGGGCTACAACTATCTGGGCAGCGACCGCTTTGTAGAGGATGCATCGTTCATACGCCTGAAGACACTGTCACTGAGCTACAACGTGCCAAAGGACTGGCTCAAGAAGATAGGCATAACACGCCTCAACATCTTTGCCACCGGTTACGACCTCTTTACATGGACAGGCTATAAGGGCCAAGACCCAGAAGTGACCATGCCATCGGCAACAAGCCTTGTGCGCGACAACGCCACGACGCCTGTGTCAAAGCGATTCGCATTCGGACTGAATCTCGACTTCTAAATTAGTAATGAGTAATTAGAAATAAGTAATTATGATTACCACCAAGATAAACAATATTCTATTGAGATTACGCAAAGGGGCTGTTCTCTCTATGCTCTGTGTACTCAGTGCTTTCTGCGTGGGTTGTAACGAATGGCTGGATGTGCTGCCCAACAACGAGCAGGTGACCGACGACTACTGGAAGTCGAAAGAAGACGTGGAAGCTGTCATCGCATCGGGCTACTACTATATGAGGCAGTGCGTGCCGCAGTTCATCAAATGGGGAGAGCTGAGAGGCGGGGCTATATACACGCTGAACAGCGGCGATGCCAAGCTACAGGACTTCAACATGACACCCTCGCACTCACTATGCGACTGGAGTGACGTATATAAGGTGATAGGACTGGCAAACAGCGTCATCATGTATGCTCCCGGCGTTAAAGACGACACTTACTACGACGCTATTCGCAACTCGCATCTGGCAGAGGCTTACTTCATGCGCGACTATTGCTTCCTGCTGCTGGTGAAGAACTACAGAGACGTGCCCCTCGTGCTGCAGGCCTACGTCAACGACAAGGCATCGTTCGACATTGCAAAGAGCAGCGAGAAAGAGATCATAGCCCAGATAAAGGAAGACATAAAGGCCATACTCGCAACAGGAGCTGCCAAAGGCACCTACGAGGAAGAATGGGCCACAAAGGGCAGGATAACGAAATGGGCGCTCTATGCTCTCATGGCCGACGCCTGCCTGTGGAGCGAAGACTACGACCAGTGCATAGAGTACTGCAACATGATACTTAATGCCAAAGACGCTTTCAGGCCCGCCTTCATGTCGAACGCCAACGACTGGTACTCCATGTTCTATCCAGGCAACTCAAACGAAGGTATATTCGAGCTGAACTGGGACGCTACAAGCTACCAACAGTCAAACAACTTCGCGTCGCTGTTCACACCCACTGGATCGCCCGCGCTGAGGCCCACGCCACAGGCTACCGACATGATGAAGGCTGAGACGCAGGCACTGAAAGACAAAGGACTGACCGAAGACGGACGCATGGGAAGAATGCTGCTTGCCACTTACATTCCCGACAACGGACAGATGGCAGGATGGCCTGTCAGTACACAATATTATATATGGAAATACTACGGCACCGACGTTGCCGACATTACCGGCGGTGCCCGTGTTAATCAGGATGCCAACTTCATCATCTACCGTGTGGCAGAGGTGATGATGATGAAGGCTCAGGCGCTCACCATGAAGGGCGAGAGCTCGTGGAAGGAAGCCGTAAGCCTGATAAACAAACTTAGAACCCGCGCCTGCCTGGGCAACTTCAACGACATTGACACACAGGCTGCCGATGCCGACCAGCAAATATCACAGCTTGACGAGATGACGCTGCTGGAGGAGATATTAGACCAGAAAGAGATGGAGTTCATTGGTGAAGGCAAGCGATGGTACGACCTCCTGTGGTTTGGACGCATAGGCAACCATAAGTACAAGAAGCAATTCATAAGCAAGGTCATAGAGGGCAACCAGACTACCAACCAGCAATGGATCCTCTCTGTACTGCAAGACGAGAATGCCTGGTATCTGCCAATACCGCAGGCAGATATAGAGCACAACAAGCTGCTGGAACAAAACACCTACTATGGGACAACAAAGTGAGTTAAGAGTTGAGAGTTAAGACTCGCAACATAAATGAATATAAAAATGAGACGGAAAATTATAACATACGTTCTTTACGTGGCAACGACACTCCCACTCATGGGAGTTGGAGGGATGCTTCTCTCTTCCTGTGACAAGGATGTGCTAGACTGGAACAGCGACCCCTTCAAGGACGAGACATACATCAAGAACCTTGCATCGCCCATCTCTTCTTATCTTACAGAGCAGGAGGGATTCTCCGAGTATGTCAAGGCACTACACTACTCGGGCATGTTCAATGCACTCAACCAGTCGTCGAGCGGAACAAGCTTCACTGCTTTCGTACCCAACGACGAGGCCATGCATGAGTTCTACAACAGGCGCGGGGTGGACAGCCTGCAGCAGCTCTCGCCAGAGTATATGCGGCAGTTTGTGCTCTACCACACGGTGAAGGACTCTATACTGCCCGATGCCTTTGTGCAGAAGAAGCAGGTGACAAACCTTAACCAGGATGTGCTGCCCATAGAGATAGACTCCACCCACGCTGGTCAAGCCATGATAGGCGACCTGGGCAGGATAATACAGATGGGACTCAGTGCATACAACGGAAAGATATACGTCATGTCGAGGGCCATGACACCGCTGGTAGAGACCGTCTACGACCGCATTGTACAGTCGGGCAGCTCGTCCATCATGATGCAGGCTCTGCAAGCCACGGGGTGGGACAAGAAGCTGAGCACTGTTGTAGACACTACCATCAATGCAGACCGAAAGCGGGTGATAACACATTATTACTATACGGTGCTCAACGTCAGCGACCAGGCATTCCAGAAGTCGGGCATCTCTTCCCTCGAACAGCTCAAGAGCCAGCTGCATGCCAACGACAAGGATGGCCTCAGCGAGGACTCCCTGCTCAGGGAATACGTGG
>CAMYZK010000237.1 GCA_947303825.1 uncultured Prevotella sp.
ACAAGGAGACTCCCGAAATCCTCAAGGAGAAGGTGCTGCTCGCTCAGAAGAACGACCTGAAGGTTATCTTCTGCATAGGAGAGAGCCTGGAGGAACGCGAGGCCGGCAAGCAGAACGAGGTGGTGAAGGCTGAGCTGGAAGGCTCGGTGTTCAACCTCTCTGAAGAGGACTTCCGCAAGATAGTCATCGCCTACGAGCCTATCTGGGCCATTGGAACAGGCAAGACGGCCACTGCCGAGCAGGCTGAGGAAATACATGCATATATTCGCTCCATCATTGCCGAGAAGTACGGACAGGCCGTTGCCGACGATACCACCATTCTCTATGGAGGCTCGTGCAAGGCATCGAATGCTCCCGAGCTCTTTGCAAAGCCCGACATTGACGGAGGACTTATTGGCGGTGCTTCGCTTAAGGCTGCCGACTTCAAGGGTATCATTGATGCTTGGAAGAAATAACACCGCAGGTGGCAGGCGAAAGATAATGAACATTAATAACAACCTGGAGATATGACGATGCTTAAAGGACTTATAGGATACAGACAAGCAGCTATTTCATTGTGTGCTATTTTCTGCTCATTGTTTTTCGCCGCCAACGCTACGGCACAGTCTTTCACCCAAAAACTACAGAGTGAGTCTGCCGGAAAAGGGAAGGTAACGCTGCACCATGAAGCTACTATTGACGCACTTGTTAACGGTAGCACCCGAACTGTGACAGAGCAGGTGAAAAAAGCCGCACCCAAGAAGTCTGAGGAGATAATGAAGACAGCCACACTGAAAACGGCAGCCAAGAGCACTATCTCTGAAGCAAAGGCAACAGTAGACAAAGCTGCAAAAACCGTTACTGCCACCGAAGAGGCGATGGCTGCGGCAGGAACCACGGCCTACTGTGTACAGGTGTTCAGCGGCAAGGACAAACAGAAGGCCGAAGTAGCCAAGAACCTGCTGAAGAGCAAATACCCGAACTACATGGTGCATGTCATGTGGCACAGGCCAAGGTTCACCACGAGGGTGGGATACTTCTCCAAGAAGTCTACAGCAAGGAGAGTGCTGAACGAAGTAAAACAGATAGGCTACCCCAATGCTACTCTCATACCGGTGATGGTAGACAACACTCTGAGGGAGTTAGACGCAGACTAGAAAACAAACAGCATGAACCCTGAGACAGAATTCAGAGAAGGACTTGACCAGCTGGCCCGTCACTACAAAGACGTGTTGACCCTGTTAGGTGAAGACCCGCAGAGGGAAGGTCTACAGAAGACCCCCATGAGGGTGGCAAAGGCTATGCAGGTGCTTACCCGAGGCTATGGCATGGATGCACACAAGGTGCTTACCGACGCTCTCTTCAAGGAAGACTATTCACAGATGGTGATAGTGAAGACATTGACTTCTTCTCACTCTGCGAGCATCACATGCTACCATTCTACGGAAAAGTACATGTAGCCTATATACCCAACGGGTATATTACCGGACTGAGCAAGATAGCACGAGTGGTAGACATATACAGTCACCGCCTTCAGGTGCAGGAGAGGATGACACTCCAGATAAAGGAGTGCATAGAGCAGACACTGCATCCACTGGGAGTGATGGTTGTGGTAGAGGCACGCCACATGTGCATGCAGATGCGGGGCGTGGAGAAACAGAACTCAATAACCACCACAAGCGACTTCAGCGGAGCCTTCAACCAGGCCAAGACAAGGCAGGAGTTTATGAACCTAATATCTCATTAATCAACAACCTTTTTATTGTAACAACAAAAAATAACAGTTAATTAAGATGCATCAGACAGATCGCGGCTCATACCGCACAAACGAATCAGCATTCAAGAAGTTCAGGCGCTCTTGCCTTGGCAAAATCGTCATTGCACTGGGGGTTCTTGTCATTATACTCCTCATTGCATTGATCACCAAACCTTCTGACGAGAAGATGAAACGCGAGATGGACGATAACATAAAGCAGAGCCTATGGTCGAGAGACAGTATAACTGCCGACGGCATGGACATCTTTGTAAGCAACATTGGCCATACGTTCTCGCACTTCGATGCCTCAACACCTATTACCAAGGACATGAAGTACCGACTTGACTCGCTCTTCTTCAAGTATAACGACACGGTGTACTACAACCATGCCTTCTTCCGCACCATGTTTGTGAACAACCATCTGGGAAGGACTCCTGAGAGAGCTGGCGTAGGCATCTTTGGACTTGTCATACCTACTGTGGACTTCAACAAGTTCATTCCACGCGACGCAGAACGCAAGGAGTACAACGAGCCTCTGATAAAGGGTGGAGACAACGAGGAGTACTATGGTACTACCACCGTCGACGTGTTCCACTACGAGGGAGGAGAGGACTAGTTCTTTTCACAGCGTAGAGAAGAGAACTGAAAGAGGAGTGAGAAGGGCAACAAGCTTGCCTTTTTCACTCCTCTCCTTTTCGTTCAGAAACACTTAGACTACCTTATAAACAACAGTTCCCTATACTTGGGCAGTGTCCACAATCCGTCTTCCACTATCATCTCCAGCTTGTCTATCTCCTTGCGTATGTTCTCCATGTGCGGACATACAGTGTCGTGATAGGCAATGGCACGCTTATGTATGTTCTCTATACGGTTTGCCACCCTGCGTGCATCGGTAAGCTCCTCCACCATACCCTCTATGGCCTCAGTACGCTCTGCTATCTCTTCAATGAGTTTTATGTTTCTGGCACAGAGTCTTGTTGCCTTTTCTGTAGAGAAGAATGCAGAGGAGAAGATGTCTTTCATGCCCTGAACGTTCTTAATAAGCTGACTCTGGTAGTGTGTTGACACGGGAATGATGTGGTTCATGGCCAAGTCGCCCAGCACACGCGCCTCTATCTGCACCGTCTTCACATACATCTCCCATTTCACCTCGTTGCGGGCCTCCAGCTCTTTTTGAGTCATCACCTTTGTTCTCTCAAACATCCTCACGCTGCTCTCGTCCAGGTAGTGCTCAAAGATGACAGGACACGACTTCTCCACATCCAGCCCACGGCGGCGGGCTTCCTCAACCCACTCATCCGAATATCCGTTGCCGTCGAAGCGTATGTCCTTACAGGTCTTGATGTCGTCTTTCAGTATCTCGAGAATGGCAGGAATCTTGCCCATTCCCTCTTTCATCTTTGCATCGACACGAGCATTGAAGCAGGAAAGGGCTTCGGCCATGGCTGCATTAAGGGCTATCATTGCCGAGGCACAGTTGACACTTGAGCCAGGCGCACGAAACTCGAACCTGTTTCCGGTAAAGGCAAAGGGACTGGTGCGGTTTCTGTCGGTATTGTCAACAATAAGGTCGGGTATCTGGGGAATATCGATCTCCATGCCATGCTTGCCCTTCAGGTTAAACAGCTCGTTCTGGTCAGACATCTCTATGTGGTCGAGCAGTTCGGTAAGCTGTGTCCCTAGGAAGCTTGAGATGATTGCCGGAGGGGCCTCGTTGCCGCCCAGTCGGTGTGCATTGGTAGCACTCATAATGGAAGCTTTCAACAGCCCGTTGTGGCGATATACTGCCATCAGCGTCTCTACGATGAAGGTGATGAATCGCAGGTTCTCTTCCGGAGTCTTTCCTGGAGCATGCAGCAACACTCCGTTGTCGGCACTCAGGCTCCAGTTGTTGTGCTTGCCCGAGCCGTTGATGCCGTCGAAAGGCTTCTCATGCAGCAGCACGCGGAATCCGTGGCTGCGGGCCACTTTCTTCATCAGCGACATCAGCAGCATGTTATGGTCTACGGCAAGGTTGCATTCCTCGAAGATAGGAGCCAGCTCAAACTGGTTGGGGGCAACCTCATTATGGCGTGTCTTGCAGGGGATGGCCAGCTCCAAGGCCTGAATCTCCAGGTCTTTCATAAATGCCTGCACACGGTCGGGTATGGTGCCAAAGTAATGGTCGTCCATCTGCTGGTTCTTGGCACTCTCATGCCCCATCAGCGTGCGGCCGGTCAACACAAGGTCGGGACGAGCAGAATACAGCCCCTCGTCTACCAGGAAGTATTCCTGCTCCCACCCAAGGTTGACAGTCACCTTGGTCACATTGTCGTAAAACAGTGAACACACGTCGGTTGCTGCCTTGCTTACGGCTCGTAGTGCGCGAAGCAACGGTGCCTTATAGTCCAGAGCTTCACCTGTATATGCTATAAAGATGGTGGGAATGCACAAGGTATCGTCAATAATGAAAACCGGAGAAGTAGGGTCCCAAGCCGAATAGCCACGAGCCTCAAATGTGTTGCGGATGCCTCCGTTGGGAAAGCTCGATGCGTCGGGCTCTTGCTGAACAAGCAGCTTGCCGCTGAACTTCTCTACCATTCCGCCCTTTCCGTCGTGTTCCACAAAGGCGTCGTGCTTCTCGGCAGTACCTTCTGTCAGCGGCTGAAACCAGTGGGTGTAGTGGGTGGCACCCATCTCCTGTGCCCACTTCTTCATGCCGGCAGCCACTGCATCGGCTATGTTGCGGTCCAGGCGTGCACC
>CAMYZK010000238.1 GCA_947303825.1 uncultured Prevotella sp.
TTTCTCCTGAAATCTGCTTGACATGCTAAACAAAATATTATAATGGTTAGTATTTGGTTGCAAATATACTTATTTTTTCTGATAATCTCATTTTTTTCTGTTTCATTCTTTTTCGTTGAAGTGCCACGAAGGCACAAACAATAAAAAAATCCAAACTGCCGTTGAAGACGGTTTGGATTTTCATTATGTAGCAGACGTTGTTTATCGCTTCAACCGGTTGAGCTTAACGTTTGGCTGCATGACATTATGTACTTTCTTTGTCCAAGGCTTTACCTTAGCTGTCGCTTTCGCTTCAATGTCGTTGGCAGAGGAGCAAATCATAAAGGTATAGTCACCGGCATCGGTCTTCCATGCAGAGGCTTTCTCGTTGAATGATGCGAGGTCTTCTGTTTTCACCTGCATAGTGATGGTCTCCGTCTCGCCAGGTTTCAGATTCTTGGTCTTGGCATAGTTGCGAAGTTCTTTCTCGGGTTTGTTAAGTTTCTTGCTGTTAGGAGCGGCGACAAAGAGTTCCACCACGTTACGGCCTGCACGAGACCCCGTGTTCTTCACATCTACCTTAACGGTATATACGCCACCAGCCTCGCTCACATTCATGTTGTCATAGCTGAAGGTGGTGTAGCTGAGTCCGAAACCAAAGGGATAGGCCACATTTTTGCCGAAGCTGTCGAAATAGCGGTAACCCACGTAGATGTCTTCTTCGTAGTTGGTGTAGTCGATATTTGCCTCGGGATTACGCTCCTCAGGAGCCTTGTCCTTGTCGTATCCCCACATGAACATCGCTCCGAGAGTCTTGTCGTCCACATTGGCAGGGAAGTTTTTGTCGGCGTAAGCATCACCATACTTTATTTGGAATGTCATAGGTAACTTACCCGAAGGATTCACCTTGCCAGACAACACATCGGCAATGGAGAAGCCACTCTCCTGGCCGCCCTGCCAGGTGCATACGAGAGCGTCGATCTGGTCTTGCCATGAGGCAACATCTATAGGACTGCAGATGTCGAGCAGCACGATGACCTTCTTGCCCTTGGCGTGATATGCCTCGCTTACCGTCTTGATGAGCTGCGACTCACCTTCTTTCAAATAGAAGTCGGCCTCACTTCGGTCAGCTGCCTCGCCACTCTTACGACCAAGGCTGATGATGGCCACATCGCTTCCATCGATAGCATCATTCGTCTCTTCTGCGGTGAAAGCCTTTTCCTCGGCACGGGCAGGTGGAGTGATAGAGAACGGAGGACGACCGTTGGGGAACAGGCGTTTCTCCTCTGATGCAATATGCTGTTTGTAGATGCTGATGAGTGGTTTATATACTTCATAACCAGCACTGCGCATACCTTCTATCAGAGACACGGTGTAATGACCCACAGAAGTGCCTCCGAAGCCTGAACCGCCAGAAATCCAATCGTAGCTAGTGCATCCGAAGAGTGCCACACGTTTGCCGGTGAGAGGCAGAATGCCGTTGTTCTTAAGAAGCACTATACCGTCGGCACCCACTTCACGAACAATCTGAGCATGAGCCTTAAGATTGGGCTCGTTGCCGTATTGATAGCCCTTGAAATTATGTGTTTTAACGATGTATTCCAGGATACGCTTTACATTGGCATTGAGGATGTCCATAGAAAGTTTGCCACTCTTTGCTGCATCGAGAATAGCTTGATACTGCTTGTCTTGTCCTGGCTGAAGCATATCGTTGCCAGCCTTCATTGCAGCCACGGCATCATCGCCGGCATTCCAGTCGGAAACGTACATTCCCTTCCATCCCCATTCATCACGTACGATGGTGGTAAGTAAGTCACGATTCTGTAGAGCATAAGGACCGTTGAGCTTGTTGTAAGATGTCATGATGGTCCATGGGTCGCTCTCCTTAACCATGATTTCAAAGGCTTTGAGATATATCTCACGCAGGGCGCGTTGAGATACCTGAGAGATGTTGCTGTTGCGGTTGGTCTCCTGATTGTTTGCAATGAAGTGCTTCGGACAGGCTGCCGTTCCTTCACTCTGCACGCCACGTACATAACCTGCCGCTATGGTGCCTGAGAGATAGGGGTCCTCAGAGTAATACTCGTGGTTACGGCCACAAAGAGGGTTGCGGATAAGGTTCATCGCGGGTGATAGAATCCAGTCGAGTCCAAACTCACGAACCTCATTGCCGATGCCTTTGCCCACCTTGAAGGCTGCCTCACGGTCCCATGTAGATGCGAGTGTCATAGATGCCACGAAGTCAGTGGGGTAGTAGTCGTGGTGATCCCAGTCGCGATTGGCATTCATGCGCAACCCCTGCTGTGAGTCGGCACAGTAGGTGGCAGGGATGCCAAGACGTGGCACCGCATATGTGCTGCCAGCGGTGCCAGGAAACTTCGCCTCATCGTTGAAGTGCATGCCACACCCCAAAACCAGATGGCATTTTTCCTCTATTGTCATAGCATTCACAACATCATCGATGTTGTTGACGTTGAGTTGTTGGGCATTGACATGAAGACTATAGCCGCACTGGGCGGCTATAGTTATAACTAAACTTACTAAATAACGTGTTTTCATATTGTTATCTCTTTAGTAGATTCATCTGTTTCTCAGGCTTCATGACGTTGTTGACCTTTGTTTGCTGGGCCTTTGCCTTAGCTTTGAGGGTAGCCTTGATGTCCTGAGAAGAGGCGCCGATGAGGAACTGATACTCGCCCTCGGCAACCACCCATGCAGAGGCTGCTTCATCGAATGAAGCAAGGTCGGCGGCATTGACGGTAAGAGTGACTTTCTCGCTCTCGCCAGCCTTCAGAACCTTGGTCTTGGCAAAGGCCTTCAGTTCCTTTGCTGGTTTGTTTGCGGCCTTATTGTCGGGAGCAGAAATATATAGTTCTACAACCTCTTTGCCCTCCAGAGAACCAGTGTTCTTAACCGTCACGCTAATTTCGTATGCGTTGCCCTTATCGGCAATCTTAGCATCGCTATACTCAAAGGTGGTGTAGCTGAGACCGAAACCGAAGGGATAACTAACTGGCACCTCGAAGGAGTCAAAGTAACGGTAACCTACATAGATGTCCTCCTCGTAGTTGGTAAAGTCAACATCCTTCACATTACCCTTCTTGCCTTGGTTCATCATGTCGATGCGTGGGTCCTGGTCGATGGGGAAGTTCTTTGAAGAGTAGGCGTCGGTGAAGTTGACAGGCCATGTCATCGTGAACTTTCCAGAAGGCGACTGCTTGCCACTGAGCACATCAACAACGCTGTTGCCACCTTCTTGGCCAGCCTGCCATGCACAGAGAATGGCATCAGGAAGTTCCTTCCATGAGGCTGTCTCGATGACACCGCCGATATTCAGGAGCACAACCACCTGCTTACCGGCTTTGTGATATACATCGCACACTTGCTCGACGAACCGCTGAGGTTGAAGTTTGCCACGTTACGGTCGAGGAATTCTCCTGAGAGGCGACCTAATGTGATGACAGCAACATCAGCCTGCTGAGCCTGAGCGTTGAGTTCTGTTGCAGAGAAGAGTTTCTCTGTTGGCAATGGTTGAGGCAGGAACTTGGCGAGTGCAGCGGTATTAGGGTCTTTCTTGGCTTTGGCCTCGAGTTCAGCCTCTGCCTTCTTCTTGGCGTCGTTGATGTAAGTTTCATAGGCTTTCTTCAAGTCTTCGGATACGGTATATCCTCCGTTCTTCATACCGTCGAGCAGAGATATGACATAGGCATGATTCACATTACCAGAACCTGTACCACCGGCAATGAAGTCGTAAGAAGTGTTGCCATAGAGTGCCACGTTCTTAATACTCTTTGCGAACGGGAGAGCCTTCTCATTCTTCATGAGCACCATACCCTCGACAGCAGACTGACGTGTAACGGCAGCGTGAGCCTTGAGGTCTGGCTTGTTAGAGTATTTGTATCCCTGATAGCGTGGACTCTTCTCAATGAGGTTCAGAATGCGCTGAACATTGCGGTCAAGGTCGGCCTCTGCCAGTTTGCAGCTCTTCACACCGGCTACGATGCTATCGAATTGCTCAGCCTTGCCGGGTTGCAACATGTCGTTGCCTGCCCACATCTGCTTGGCACCGTCCTTACCTCCAAACCAGTCGGTCATGACCGTTCCCTCATAACCCCACTCGTCGCGGAGGATGGTCTCAACGAGGTCCTTGCTTTCCGACGAATAAATGCCATTGATGTAGTTATATGATGTCATCACCGTCCAGGGCTTGCTTTCCTTGATGGCTATCTCGAACCCCTTCAGGTAGATTTCGCGCAGGGCACGCTGGGAGATGCGGGCATCGTTGTTCATGCGGTTTGTCTCCTGGTTATTGGCGGCAAAGTGCTTGATGCTTGTTCCTACGTCATTTTTCTGAACGCCAGTGATATAGGCAGCAGCAGTTTTTCCAGCAACTACGGGGTCTTCAGAATAATACTCGAAGTTACGACCGCAGAGAGGATTACGCATGATGTTAAGTGCGGGAGCCAGCAGCACGTC
>CAMYZK010000239.1 GCA_947303825.1 uncultured Prevotella sp.
AGGTTCATGTCGTAGTGGTGCATCTGGTCGTTGCGCTCGGGATTGCGGCAGATGTAGCCGTTGCTGTACATCTGTGTGCCCCACTTCTTTTCTGCCCTGGCCATATTCATTGCCAGGTCTTGCGAGGGTGATGGTATTGTTGGCTCAACATTTGTCACCTGACTCTTGGCGTAAGCATCGAAGTGGCTGACGGCCCTGTCGTTCCATCCCAGCACGTCGCCTGCGTAGGCTGCCCTCCATCCTGCCAGCGGCATGCGCCACCCAATGCATCCGTGCAGCCATGTCTTGCCATCCCAGTCGCCGTCGGCAGCCATGACGAGTGCGCCGCCGAGGGTGTTGATGAAAGGGTCGGGAGTGGTGAACACCACCCTGCGGGCCATCTTCTTGTTGTAGTCCACGGCATCGTTGAATGTCTTAAAGGCATCGCCGTCGTGCATGAAGTAGATGGAGTCGCGCCTCATAACGAGGTGTGCGAAGTTGATGCTGCGGGTAGCCTTGCCTGTCACGAGGCCTTTCCTTGAGGGGTCGGGTTCGAAAATTCCTGGCTTGTCAGCTCCGATGTCGCCATTGCGCTTCATCTTCGGGTTGGCAATGTCGCACAGCTTGACCTTCACTTCCAGCTGCCGGTCTTTAAGGTTGTCGCAAATAAACTGCCAGATGACTCCTTCCTCCTCTTGCAGAGCCACCACATGTACGCGTATGATGCCGTTTCCCAGGTTGTTCCATCGGTGGTCTCCAAGGAGGTATGTTCTCATTCCGTTGCGGTAGAACGCCTTGCAGTAGTCGGTGGAGTCGAGAGGAACACCCTCGATCTCGAATCTCACGTTTTTGTAGTGTCCCCTTTTCACCACGGCAAAGATGGGACGGTCGCTAGTCTCCACGCGGTAGTCGCTCCACCCGCCATAGAGAGCCCTGGTGAAACGGTTCTTGCCGTTCTCGCATACGAAGGCATCGCCCTGTGGGGAATACTGCTGTATGCGCGCCTTGCCGCTTGTGTCCTCATTGTACGATGTTGACTCGATAAAGTCGTCCTGTGCCAATATGTTGCCTGCGGCAAAGGTGCACAAGGCCAGAGAAAGGATGGTTCTTCTCATTGCGCTCAGTTTTTCTTTCTGTTGTTCCACCAGTCTATAACCAGGCTCTCAACAACTGCCAGCAGTATCAGGATGCCAAGTGACATCCAGAAACTGCCGGTCAGATTATAAATGACGAGACACACCGTGAAGGTGATGACCCATCTGAGTATAAATTTCCAGTTCATTATGTGTTGGTGCTTTGCTGTATGGACTACAGTGTTACACCGTTCTTGAATATTGATATTTCACGATAGTCGTTCTCCTCGTTGCGTGCCAGTTCTCCGCTTGCCACGGCCAGCACCTTGTCGATGAACTCTGGCACCAGCTCTTTCATGGTACGCCCCTCGATGAGCTGTCCGGCGGAGAAGTCCACCCATTGCGGCTTGTTTTTGGCCAAAGTGGGATTAGTAGAGATCTTCATGGTGGGTACAAAGGTGCCAAAGGGCGTCCCCCTGCCGGTGGTGAAGAGCACGATGTGGCATCCACACGAGGCCAGTGCTGTCGAGGCCACGAGGTCGTTGCCTGGTGCCGAGAGCAGGTTGAGGCCGCTTGTTGTAAGACGGTCGCCGTATTCCATTACTCCGCTGACGGGAGCTCTTCCGCACTTCTGTGTGCATCCCAGGGCCTTGTCTTCTAGGGTAGAGATGCCTCCGGCCTTGTTGCCTGGCGAAGGATTCTCACCCACCGGCTCTCCGTGCGAGAGGAAGTAGTTCTTGAAGTTGTTTATCAACGCCACCGTCTGGTCGAAGAGCTCGCGTGTCTCACAGCGGTTCATCAGTATGGTCTCTGCGCCGAACATCTCGGGTACCTCGGTCAGGACGGATGTTCCTCCCTGTGCCACGAGCCAGTCGCTGAACTCTCCTACGAGGGGGTTGGCGGTGATGCCGCTGAAGCCGTCGCTGCCTCCACATTTCAGTCCTACGCGGAGTTTGCTCACGGGCACTTCCTGACGCTTGTCTTCGCTGGCAATGGCATAGAGCTCCCTGAGTATCTCCATGCCGGCCTCCACCTCGTCGCCTTCCACCTTCTGTGTGACGAGCAGGCGTATGCGCGACTTGTCGTAGTCGCCTAGCATTGCCATGAAGTCATCGGGCTGGTTGTTCTCACATCCCAGACTGAGCACGAGCACGGCGCCGGCATTGGGATGCAGGCAGATGTCGCGCAGCACTTTGCGGGTGTTCTCATGGTCTTCGGAGAGCTGTGAGCAGCCATAGTTGTGATGCCAGGCATAGATGTTGTCCACACCCTCGCATTGTGTCTCGCGACGGAGTTCCTTTACCAGCTTCTCGGCGATGCCGTTTACGCATCCTACTGTGGGCACCACCCATATCTCATTGCGCACGCCCACATCGCCGTTCTTGCGCACATAGCCACGGAAGGTGCGGTGCTCCTTGGCAATGGTGAGCTGTTCATCTACAGGCTGGTAGGTGTATTCGAGCGTACCGCTGAGGTTGGTCTTCAAGTTGTTCTCGTTCACCCAGTCGCCAGCCGTCATGTCTTCGCGTGCATGGCCTATGGGATAGCCGTACTTAATGATGTTCTCTCCCTGGCATACATCCTTGATAAGGACTTTGTGGCCTGCGGGGGTGTCTTGTGCCAGCGTGATGTCTTTACCGTCAACGCTGATGATGTCGCCTTTGCGTTTGGGCTGGAGGCATACTACCACGGAGTCGACAGGATTAATTTTCAAAAAAGTAGCTTGTTCCATTTTTTTATTTTTTGTAGTATTTAAGTGCTTCGGGCATCCACTTCTGGATGTTGCTGATGCGTGATGCATCAGAGGGGTGGTCGCTGAAGAGTCCTCCGCTGCCGTTGCCCTGTGAGGCCATGCGCTGCCAGAAGGTAACGGCAACGTTGGGGTTGTATCCGGCCATTGCTGCGAAGATGAGTCCCATGTGGTCGGCCTCGCTCTCCTGCTTGCGTGAGAATCCCGAGGTGAGCAGTGAGCCTCCTACCGACTGCACCAGGTCTATGAGCTTCTGTGTGCCAGAGCTGACACCGACAGCCTGTGTCACTGTGCCTAGAATGGCGGCTCCATACTGGTTCTTGTATTCCTTGCTGAGACGCTCGGCCGAGTGCTTGGCCACAGCATGAGCTATCTCGTGCCCTAGGACGATGGCCAGCGATGCTTCGTCTTGTGTGACGGGCAGCAATCCTTCGTATACCACGATTTTTCCTCCAGGCATGCACCAGGCGTTCACCTGCTTGTCTTGCACCAGGTTGAACTCCCATGCGAAGTTGGACACCTCCGAGGCATAGCCGTTGTTCTTCAGGTAGGTGGTGACGGCATTTGCCAGGTTCTGGCCCACTCTTTTCACCATTGCCGTGTTCTTTGCATTGGTCGATGGCTTGGCTGTCTTCATGTACTTCTGATACTCTTGTGTGGAGAGACTCAGCATGTCGCCGTCGCTCACCATCAGCGTTTGTTTCCTTCCCGTGAGGGGTACTGTCGATGTGGTGCCGCAGCCTACGAAGATGGCGGCTACCAGCGATACTAAGACGAGTTTAATCTTTTTCATGTTGTCTTTCTTTTTTATTGGGTTGTTATTCAAAGCTCAGTTTTTCCAGTCGTGCCCGCAACTGTCCGGCTTCGCTCTTCCTGATGGCGAGCTGCAGCTGGCAGGTGTTGTCGAATGTCTGGCCAACGATGCGTGGCTGCATGTCTTTCACCACCTTCATCACGCTGTTCATCATGGTGTAGGGGAAGTCGTAGCTCACTATCTCCTCCACTTGCTTCTTCACTGTCCCGGCGTTGGCAATGGCCAGTTGTGCTGCTTCCCTGTAGGCTACGATGAGGCCGCTAGTCCCAAGGTTCACTCCTCCGTAATACCTTACCACCACCACCAGTACATCGGTAAGCTCTGCCGAGTTGATCTGCCCCAGTATGGGCTTTCCTGCCGTAGACGAAGGCTCACCGTCGTCGTTGGCACGGTATTCCTGTCGCTCTGGCCCCAGCATGTAGGCGTAGCACACGTGGCGTGCGTCGTAGTATTTCTTCCGATAGCCTGCCAGAAGGTCTTTCACCTCGTCGAGCGTCTCCACATGATGAGCCCACGCCAGAAACTTTGAGCGTTTCTCGGTGTAGTAGCCCTCGCCGGTGGTGCTTATGGTCAGGTATTCGTCGGTCATCGTGGTCGTTTGGTCGTTTGGGAGATTGGTCGTTTAGTCGTTTAGGGAGGTTACTTGGTTGTTTTTAGGAGTTCTTGCGTCCCTTCGGTAGCAAGCAACCAGAGGACGAGCGTAGGAGTGTAGGAGTTTAGACATTTGTCTTGCTGATGTCCGTAAAGCTCGGAGGCATCACCCACTACCAGATTGCAGGGTGTTGTCTTTAACTCCTTTAACTTCTTTAACTCCTTTCGCTCGGCTTTGCCGCTTTGC
>CAMYZK010000240.1 GCA_947303825.1 uncultured Prevotella sp.
GTTCTGTGCCCTGGCCCCTACCAGAAAGAGGAGAAAGGCTATCGTCAAGCTAAAGTATCTCATGTCTCACTGCATTTATATTCGTTTTACCATATAAGGTCGCTCGACCTTGGTCGCTTACAAGGCAAGGACGCTTCCTAGCATCACGCCATTGTCACGCTTCCTAGCGTGACCTACCTATTACTCGGGTGCTGCAAAATTACATATTTGTGAGGAAATATCCAAAAAAGCAAGTAATAATTTGTTCAATGCTGGCTTATTCATAGCAAAAAAAGACATGCCGGGCTTCACAGTCCGGCGTGCCTACTATTTAAAACTTTACAATTAATCAAAAGAATCTATTAGGCCCAGAGCTTCACAGCCCTATACAAGAGACAGTTCTTTTGTATGTCTATTCTCATTGTTACGTTCGGCTGAACAGATAAGAATTAGATAGAAGGACCTGAAACGGGAACTTCATCAGGATAAACCCATTCGTCAACCGTAACTGTGACAAACTTAATTACTGCACCTTCGAGAATCGGATCAAGATTTGTATCATCAGATTCACCACCATCTATATTCGATTCCCAATAGCCACCGCCTTCAAGATCAATGGTATAAGTATAACATTTTCCAGGTACCCATTCAAATGCTACTGGCCAAATAGCCCACTGATTATCTGCTGTTGCATCGGCAACAACTCCGTCATTTTCAGCATTCTTAGCAACTAACTTCAATGCAATATAAGACCCAGTAGTTATAAGTGCATTCGCTGTTTTAGCAGAGTAGCCACCCGTCACAGGTACTGCTGTTGTTGTCTGAGGAATAAGAATCATGTTGAGAGATTCATCCGTCGTTGCATTAGCAACGGATGCACTATTACTATCAAGGAATTTGGCGGTAGATTCACTTGCAGGAATAACATTAGCTGTTGCAAAAGTTGTAGAATACTTTATTGTTTGAGCATCGCTGTTTCCAGACCAGTCTCCAATCTTCAATTGCTGTGTACCTTGTCCATCGGTATTAGTTGCGTCACTAGTACATCCTGTGTAAGTATAAATAGCTTCACCATCTACATTGGCGACCTTCCACCCAGATATATCAAACTTTAAAGATGCATTGCTATTCTTAACCTTAATGCGGATTTTGGCTCCTGCGTGGCGGAAGTTGATAGTAACGCCAGTCGCAGTAGGTATTACATGACCCACTGGAGTTCCTGCGCTAACCTTACCCCAATTATCTGTATTTGCAAATACGAGATCAGCTTGACTAGCTACAGTAGAAGACGGAATAACGGTGAATTTCTTGTAACCTATTTTTGGATCGTCAGTTGTTACAGGAGCAATCTGATTACCTGAAGCACTTGTAGTTGCTAATGTCGCAGTAGCACCATCTGTTGGGGTATAGGCAAAGAAATCCAAATTATAAGATGATGGCCAATAGTAGGGACTTGCAGAATTGAAAGACGTTCCATTACTAGTAAATGTGACGTTATTAATATACTTATTGGTTTCGGCACCTGTCTGGAAAGCAGTTACGTTGAAGGCTTTTCCACTGGTTGCTTGTGTAAAACTTTGGTCGGCTGCACGCGTCACATTAGTTGCAAGTGGTCTGAAGCTAATTGCCTCCCCCTTGTTGACCTCGACGGTCTCGTCATTCGTACATGCCGCGAGCGCTGTTGCAGCCACGGCAAGGATTAATAGTTGTTTTTTCATAATTCTCTCTTTTTTTGATGATTAATAAATAATTTGTTGGTCTCTCTTCCTGACAACTGGGGAAGCTCTATGGGCGGCAACACATTATATTATATATACGCGCACGAAAAGAGCGTAGAACCGTCGCATCGTTCTACATCCCTTCACTGAGGTCCTAGGAAAACCATTACGCAAAGATATAGAGTACAACTATCCCACGCTATAGCGTGAGAGCTTGTAATCCATCTTGTGCGTTTGCTGAAATTTCCTAGGTTCCAGTGAACAAGACGAAGCACATGCTTCTCGGTAATTACCCACAATGTCGCGCCACGACAGTTTACACCATTATGGCGGTGCAAATATATGAATTTTTTCTGAACTTCCAAAAAAAAATCGGAAAAAAATGCAACCTACCGGCTTTTTAGGCTCATTTCTTCTGCTTTTCAACACCATTTCTATGAAAAGATAGGGAGTTTAGCAACAGGAGGGGTGCATTTTTGTTAACAGGGGCTGCTTAGAGAGAAAAAAGGCGTGCCTTTTTTGTAGAATCGTCAGGGGATTTCAACCAAAAAGGGCGCTCAAAAAAAACGAGCTACATTTCTGTAGCCCGTCAGCCTGGTAGCGGGAGCCGGGATTGAACCGGCGACCTCATGATTATGAATCATGCGCTCTAACCAGCTGAGCTATCCCGCCATCAACTTTTTCTAAGCGGGTGCAAAGGTAGCAATATAAATTGAAAAGACGAGTAAAGGCCGTGAAAACTTTTGTGCGTTTAACATTATTTAGCGAAAGTTTACGAAAAATCCCTTCGCAAAATGCACGCATTTGACAAATTTATTTTAATTTTGCGCCCGAAAAGGAAAATGTATGCCATACATTTCCACCTCAACACAAGAGAGTTGAGAGAACACGAACTTGAAATTCTAGCCTAATGGATGTAAAGAAACAACGACTAAGCCTGGAATATCCGCTGAACGCCCGCAAGCCTGACATCTTATGGAGCATGATGAGCACCGACCACGGCATGGAGCGATGGATTGCTGACAGGGTAGAAGAGAAAGACGGAGTGATGTCGCTGACGTGGGGCGACCTGTGGGGCGAGCACCATACCATGTCTGCAAAAATACTGGAACGTGAGAAGAACAGCCATATACGACTGCGGTGGACCGACGAGCAAGACCCTGACGCCTTCTGGGAGATGCGCATAGGGCGCAGCGAGCTGACAGAGGAGATATGCCTGTGCGTGACCGACTATACCTGGGCTGAAGACATAGACGACCTGCACGACCTCTGGGACGGCAACATGGAAAGGCTGCACCAGTCGAGCGGACTCTGAAGGAGTTAAGAGTTAAGAGTTAAGAGTTAAAAAAGAATAATGTAAGACGAAAAACTCTTAACTCTTAACTCTTAACTCTTAACTCTTTTGTACCTTTGCAGTCCGAATAATGTTTAGGGTTAAGAAATTAGACATATTCATTGCCAAACAGTTCGGACTGCTGTTTGTGGCCACATTCTTCATCTGCCAGTTTGTGCTGATGATGCAATTCCTGTGGAGATACATCGACGACCTTATAGGCAAGGGCCTGACGATGGACATCCTGGCACAGTTCTTCTGGTATATGGCCCTGATGCTGGTGCCACAGGCTTTCCCACTGGCCATACTCCTCAGCTCTCTTATCACTTATGGCAACCTGGGCGAATCGTCGGAGCTGACGGCAATAAAAGCCGCCGGCATCTCGCTCATGCAGTCCATGCGCTCGCTCATTGTCATCGTTATACTCATTGCAGGCATCTCGGTGTACTTCCAGGAGAAGATAGGCCCCGACGCCAACAAGAACCTGGCACAGCTGCTGGTGTCGATGAAGCAGAAGAGCCCCGAGCTGGAGATTCCAGAGGGGGTGTTCTACGACGGCATACCCAACTCCAACATCTTTGTACAGAAGAAAGACCTGACGACGGGCAAGCTCTACGGCATGATGATATTCCGGCAGACAGGCTCGTATGAAGACCAGGCCATCATACTGGCCGACTCGGGCATGCTGCAGTCTACTGCCGAGAAGAAGCACCTGCTGCTCACACTGTGGAGCGGCGAGTGGTTTGAGAACATGAAGCAGCAGGACATGGGCGGACGGGCAGAGGTGCCCTACCGCAGGGAGACCTTCAACCAGAAGCAGATACTGCTCGACTTCGACGGTGAGTTCAACCTTACCGACGCATCGGCACTGTCGGGCAACGCCAAGGCGAAGAGCTCGTGGAAGATAGTGCAAGACCTGGACTCCATACGCAAGTCTAACGACTCGATAGGACGGCAGTTCTACAAAGAGGCGAAGCAATACCAGATGCCTGACGCGGCACTGACACACGAAGACTCCATACGCCTGACGCTGGCACGGCAGAAGAGCACCATGCCCGACGTGGACTCGCTATACCAGAAACTGACCGACGAGGCACGGCGCGAAGTGACGAAGAGCTCGGCTCGGCAGGCACAGATGGTGGCCAGCGACGTGATGATGAAGGGCGACTACGCCAAGTTTCTGCACCGACAGGAGCGACTGCACAGGATGGAGCTCATAGGCAAGTACACCCTGGCACTGTCGTGCATCATCTTCTTCTTCATAGGAGCACCGCTGGGAGCCATCATACGCAAGGGAGGACTGGGCGTGCCGGTTATCATCTCGGTGCTGGTGTTTATCGTATACTTCATCTTCGAGAACTCCGGCATGCGCATGGCACGCGACGACAACTGGACGGTGTGGTTCGGAAAGGGCATCTC
>CAMYZK010000241.1 GCA_947303825.1 uncultured Prevotella sp.
TCGGAAAGGCTATCGCACTGAAGTTCGCCGCTGAAGGCGCAAACATCGCATTCACCGACCTTGCAGTCAACGAGGAGACAGAACAGGAGATTGCCGCACTTGGTGTGAAGGCCAAGAGTTATGCCTCTAACGCTGCTGACTTCGCTCAGACAGAGGAAGTGGTGAAGGCTGTGAAAGAGGAGTTCGGTTCAATCGATATCCTCGTGAACAATGCCGGTATCACCAAGGACGGTCTGATGCTGCGCATGACAGAGCAGCAGTGGGATGCTGTGATTGCCGTCAACCTGAAGTCGGCTTTCAACTTCATCCATGCCTGTGTGCCTGTGATGATGCGCCAGCGTGGAGGTTCCATTATCAACATGGCCTCGGTAGTAGGTGTGCACGGTAATGCAGGTCAGGCCAACTATGCTGCATCAAAGGCAGGACTTATTGCCCTGGCAAAGAGCATAGGCCAGGAGATGGGGCCAAAGGGCATACGTGCCAACGCCATCGCCCCCGGCTTTATCGACACAGCCATGACACAGGCTCTCAGCGAAGAGGTGCGCAAGGAATGGTGCCAGAAGATACCCCTCCGCCGGGGAGGTACAGTGGACGACATTGCCAACTGTGCAGTATTCCTTGCCAGCGACATGTCAAGCTACATCAGCGGGCAAGTCATCCAAGTGGATGGCGGCATGAACATGTAATACCCCCTATCAACAACAATGGACTGCGTCAACACCAACTGTATTGACGCAGTCTCATCACTTAGCAAAACATAAGGACTTATGAAGAAGATTGTTGTCATGACTTTTGCAGCCTTGGCCATGCTCATGGCTGCATGTGGAAACAAGACCACTCAGGGTACAGGCGAGAACGGTCAGGAAGCTACCGTCCCCGACGGATACAAGACCTACGAGGGCAAGGGCTTCAGCGTGAGCTGTCCCCAGGAGGCTGTGAAGAATGAGCAATGGAGCAACGAAGATGTTTTCCAGTTCAATTCAGATGCCAAGGTTAAGCATTCCGACGGCCAAGAGTACACCTCAAGCTTCAGGATGAACATCACCTATCAGGATAGCGGTGCGGCCGACATCAAAGAGCTGGCAGAGTATGCCAAGAATTTGAAATACTTGCAGGAGAAACAGATGGACTATAAGTGTGACGAGCCAAAGGTGGAGGGCGACCTGATGACCATGCGCGGCACCAGAGACGAGACCATTACCACCTTCTTCTCCCGCTTGGGCAAAGGCGGCAAGGCAGCCACCGGCTCCATATCCTATGTGAAGGAAGATGCCCATGTATACGACAAGGAGGTGATGCCCATCATCAAAAGCATAAAGTTCAAGTAAGAAGTAAGACGTGAGAAGACTAGCATTCATGCTGCTTGCAGTGGCCATGATAGCCTCGTGCAGCAAGCAACGTACATTTACCGTAGAGGGCACCATAGAGGGAGGCAAGGACTCCACGCTATATCTCTACAACTACTCGCTTGGCGGTATAGTGCTTATAGACTCAGCCAAGCTGGGCGACGACGGGAAGTTCAGTTTCAGTCCAGAAGCTCCCGGCGGCCCCGACCTCTATGTGCTGCGCCTTAGCAATGAGTGGATAAACCTGGGTGTAGACAGCACCGAAACCATTACCGTTAAGGCCTCGTGGCCCGGCATGAGCCATAACTATAGCATTAGCGGCCCTGACGGTTGCGAGAAGATACGCCAGCTGGCCATGATGCACAGCAAGCTGCAGCAACAGGTACTGGAGATAGAGCAAAACCCCTCTATGCTCGGTGTGATGGGTGACACGGTGAGCCGCCTTGTGCAGCAATACAAAGACAGTGTGTTCTCCGGCTACATAACGAAGGCACCACAGAGCATCTATGCGTACTATGCTTTGATGCAGACGCTAGACCACGTCTACCAGCCCTCCCACTTCATCTTCACCATGGACAACCGGCAAGACGACCGAGCCTTCCGTGCTGTGGCCACCTGCTGGAAGGAGTACTATCCCGAGTGGGAGCGTGCCCAGCAGTTATTCAACCGTGTGGAACGCGACATCACGAATAAGCGCATCAGCGAAGCCCGCCAGAAGCAGTTCGTGGATGAAGAACGCATCGTTGTGTCAGACATCATAGACCTAAGTCTACCCGACATTAACGGCAAGAACCGCACTCTTTCTGAGTTAAAGGGAAAGGTAGTACTTCTGCACTTCCACAATTTCTCCAAACCTGGGTCGGGGCAGTACATACTAGAGCTGCGCGAGCTATACAACCGCTACCATGACCGTGGACTGGAAATCTATCAGGTGTCTGTCGACGATGACGAGCATCTGTGGCGTCAGGCTGTAGTGCAACTGCCATGGGTGTCGGTTTACGATCCCTCTGCCGAGTCATGCATCAGTTATAATGTGAGGCAGGTGCCCGACTACTACATCATAGACCGCAACAATGCACTCCAGAAACGGATGATACAGATAGACAACCTGGAAAAGGAGATAGAGAAGCTGCTTTGAAGGTTAAAAAGCACACGGTCACTTCTTGCTCCTTACTTTTGTCGCCACCCTGTTGCCTGACATTATCTCTCCAGCGGCAGCATGGCTGTCAAAGCTGACAGGAGAGAGGGTGAAGTCGGGAGTGTTAAACGAATAGAGACTCGCGTCGTAATAGCGGCGCGGTTTTTCTTGTGGCAGCATGAAAGGTTTGGTTGCCTTTCCGTCAGGACCTATCGATGCCAGATAGAGGCGGCTGTAGAGGCCGTCATCACGGCGGCTGGTGAAGACTATCCACCTTGAGTCGGGCGACCAGTTGTGGTAAGAATCGGCTCGGGGACTGTTTATCACGTCAAGGGGACGTGCCTCGCCTGTCTCCATGTCTAGCAGCCACTGGTCGCTCTCCTCATGCCAGATACTGAAGTAGCCGTAGTCAATAAGCGTGAAAAGCATAAAACGTCCGTCGTAGCTGGGACGCGGCCAGGTTACGCTCTTGCCCTGGGCAGCAGCATTGAAGATGGTGTCGGCATGCTGTCCGAAGGATCCTGTGGCGGGATCGAAGCTTATGCTGCACAAGTTGTACTGCTCTTCCTTGAAGTGTATGGGATAATCCTGCTGACGGCAGGTGAGGTAATAAAGTGTGCGACCATCGGGAGAGAAAACCGGGGTATTCTCCGACCAGTCGGGTGTGGAGAGTAGTGAGTCGGTGATAATCTCATGGGTAGACGGATTGTAGACGAAGACATCGCTGGAAAGGTCGAACACCTCTATACGCTCGTCTTTCACCACATGGAAAGCCTGTCGCGTCTGATTTGTCGAGAAGGCACAGTATTGACCTGTAGGGTGCCAGTATGGATAGACCATAGAGCCTCCCAGCTGCTCGTTAGAAGCCTTCAGCCACTCACGCTTGCCGTCGCGCTGTATCATGGTGGCTCCATGGTCGCCGCGTACATGGAACACGAACTGTCGCGGGTCGGTCTTAAGACTTGTGTGACAGTTAACACACATACCGGGCACGTTGCGGTTGTCGATGATGGCCTGCTCAGTGAAGTCGGCCAAGCAGCGCTGGTATATTCCCATGTGGCTGTACGACTCATAACCTGGGGCTATGCGGCGGTATGTCAGTCCCCAAGCATCCATCTTCAGCGGACTGACAAAAATATTAAAGTCGCGCCACTGCATCCATTGGCCGTTGTCGCTACGGCGGGCACAGACTGTGACCGAGAGGTTTGCACCAACGTTCTGGTGCAGAAGGCTGTGCCAGTCGTCAATATCAAACTGCACACAGTCGCTACCATTGGCATGCACCTCGCCACCCTTGCTGCCATGCACCACCACATCGATACGGCTGAAGCTATCGGCAGCAGCCATTGAGAAGTTGAGTGGCGCAATGCCATCGGGGATGGTAACTTCCGTATAGTCGGGATATATGACAGGCAGTCCTGCTGCTTGTTGCACGTCAGATGGCCTGTTGCTACATGCAGCCATCATTATAGCCAAGGCAAATATGAATAGCAATTTCTTCATTCTTCACTCCTCATTCTTCATTCATTACTCTTCACTCTTCCTATCAGGTAGTACCACAGCGTGTTTTGGAACTGATTGAGTTGTGGCGAGTTCTTCCCCTGCCTATTGTAGATGTTGGCAAAGGCCAGGAATCGCTGGGCCACGGCATCAGAGCACAGGCTGGTGGGAGGTTTCTGCTTGTTTTGTGCAAAGGTCCATGCCACGGCTTCCTGGCATGAGCGGGGATTGTAGGCCGTACGGTTCTGCACCGTCTTGAGGTAATCCATAAACTTTGGCATATTGCCCTCCAGCAGAGGCCATAGCAGCAGGTATTGTATTGCCATCGTATTGTTGGTGTCGTGCAGGAATAGCTGACCCATCATTCGGTCGCCCTCGCGATCACTGAAGAGAAAGTCATCTTGCAAACGCAGCTTCTGCAACCGTCCATAAAGAGGATGGGCTGTCACCTTGGCATCGT
>CAMYZK010000242.1 GCA_947303825.1 uncultured Prevotella sp.
TCTACACTCCTAAACTCCTGCACGTAGATGAGAAAGCCCCGAAGGGGCGTTCAGACCACAGGCAGGGGTGAAGCCCCTGATAAGAGTTAAAGAACTTGCGCACGCTTGAAGCGTGCGCAAGTTCTTTTTATGGGGAGTTGTTCTTTGCAGAGACCTCCGCGAAGCGCCTGAGCACCTACGGAGCACAAGAAAGCGGCAGAGCCGAGCACTTGGCGAAGCCCTGCGGCAGAGCTGGGCGAAGGACAACAGCTAGACTATGGCTTTGCTCAATCGAGGTCCATATTCGTGGCTATCTTCATCAGGTTCTCCTCCAGCTCCCTCTGGCTTTTCTTGCTCAAGATCTCGTCTTCATCAACCTTCAGCTTCTTGGCTCGCTTCTCCAGTTTCTTGCTGGCAGTTTCCATACGTTTCTTCAGACTCTTGTCTTTCTCCAGACGCTTTGCTGCCTTGCCAATAGCCTTGATAGCTTTCGAGTCGTCGACTTCGGTGAGGGCAGAGATAAGATCGCTGACGGCCTCGGCTCCCTCTGACAGCTGGTCTTCGTCGAATTCTGATTCGGCAAACTCACAGAAGGCATCCAGCAGTTCGTTTGCAGCACTCTCCCACTGGTCGGCATCTGTCCACTCGTTGCCCTCTTTCTCTATCTGCTCAGCAATGCTCTTAACCTTGCTTACAGGGTCGCCGCACGATGTCATGACTGCGCATGCAAGCACTGCCAGGATGGAAAAAAATATCTTTTGCATAGTGATTATGTTATTTATGAATGAATAAAGTCAGGGCATTAATCGTCATCATCCTCGTCATCCTCGTCCTCCTCTTCATCGTCGTCTTTCTCCGATTTAGAGGCCTTCTTCTTGGCTTTCTTCTCAGCTTTTTTAATCTGCTTGCCAAAATCCTGGAATTCATCGTCCTTCTTCAGCCGTTTCTGGGCCTTCTCCATGTTTTTCTGGGCCTTCTCCTTCTCAGAAACCTTCTTGATAGCATCCGAGAACCTGTCGCCTAGCTTGTTATACTTCTTGATGTCGGCCTTCGTTGGCTCTGAATTCCAGAAGTCCAGATGTGCCTGGGCCAGGTCTCTATAAAATGACTCCCACTCGTCAACAGTCATGTTCTTACCTTCGGTCTTTACCTGGTCGATAAGTGAGTCGAGTTTCTCCAACGGATCGCCACACGATGTCATCATAAGGCACAAAAGCAGCGCGCCGAGACAATAAATCAGTTTTTTCATGTCTTCCTCTTTTAGGTTTTAATTATTTTTGTTTATGATTCTATGTGCAAAGATAATGATTTAATTTTCTTCTGCCAAATTTTTTTTACATTTTTCATCGACAAAGATGTGCGGTGCAGGCATAAGAGTGAATGTGTCAGCCTACTCCTTCACTATTTTCTTGCCGCCAATGATATACAGTCCGGAAGGCAAGTTGTCGAAAGATGCCTTTGTCCCGACTTTCTCTCCCTTCAGGTTATACACGCTGCCATCACTGCCAAAGCCATTCAGGTATTCCTTTACCCCAGTAACATCGCTGGGCAGTGAAGCTATGTCAAACCTCTTGGTGTCAAGGTAGTTCATGCGCTTGGTGAACCAGTCTTCGAGATAAGCCATCTCCGTGTCGAAGTTCAGCGGCAGGTTGGCCACATCCGAGTCGTAGCTCCACCGGTCATACTCTCTCTGGGCTGCGCCGCAGGTCTTGAACTCATTGAGTTGCTGACGGAACCTGTTGAGAATGCTTTCAGTAGCCAGTTGGTCTTCGCGCAGGTCGCGGTAGCGCATGCGCACCTTCATGTTGAAGTCTTCGGTATCTGTGTTGCGCAATCTGCGGAACAGGTTGTAGTCTCCGTGCTCGTTATAGGTGATGAAGTTTGCATAGTCCTGCTCTGGCCTAAGCCCATCCCAGTGGTAGTAGCTGTCACTCCAACGCTGACCGCATGTGGCATCCATATCCCATACGGCAAAGGTTATCTTGGGTGACACCTGTTTGTCATAGACTGCAAAGAACATATTCTTGCCGTGATTGTCGGTAGAGAGTATTGTCTCCATCAGTATATAATAGTCTATCACTACAGGCAGGTCAAAGTATTCGCTGAAGTGCTCACGGAACTCATCGTCAGTGGAATGGCATACAAAGTCGACGGCATCGTACAGTGTCTGCCAGTCGGTCTGGTAGCCCACATCGTCCAGTTCCGGATACTTCACCTGGTACTTGTCCCACATCTCGCTGGTCTCGCTAGGGGTGGAGAGGAAGTCTTTCGGATAATAGCTACCATCGGGCCTGGTGCCCATCATTACGGCGTAGCTCCAGTCTTTCGACTTCCACAGCTGTCCGTGGTTGGTCTGTGTCTGCTCGTCGTACTTCTTGAGTTTCATCTGCTTGCGGTCCACATTTTCCGTCATACAGTAGATGCCCCGGTACTCCCCGTTGAGCACCAACTCCACAAAGCGTCCACGGGTACCCGTCTTGGCCTTCTTCTCCTGATCAATATAGTAGGGGCACTCCGAATAGTCGTTCCACAGGTCGGTAATCATACGGTTTCTGATGCGGCTCATGTCCACCTGGCACGACTCCAGAATCCAGGAGTTGTCTGAACGTAGTCCGAAGAACGACCTCTCTAACTTTTCGTTATTCTCGTCAAGCAGCTTCACGTGGTAGTTGCGCTTGTGCTTGCCATTACCGTTGGTAATGCCGCCGCGCCACTTGGCTTTCATGTGCAGCAGCTCGGCAGCTCCCATGTCGGGTTCGTTGACGCTGATGCTGCCCTGCTGGTAGGAGTTGTTGAAAGTGCCAGTCATCTTAACCACAGGCAGAGAGGTGAAGGTGATGTTTTTCTCGATGAGATTATTGTCAGCATCCTTTATACTTATCTTGTACATCCTGTTTGCCCTTACCGTACGGAACGTGTATTTGCCCCCAGGAGCCACGGCAGTCCCTTCGATGGATAGCGTAGTGCTTCCTTCGCGCAGCTGATAGTCTATCTGTGCTTCATATTGCTGTCCGAACTGGCTGAACGGTAGTGTGCACAGATAGAAGTCGAGCGACTCTACATATACAGGCAGCCTGCCGTCGATGGTAATGTTCCTGGCAGCCCGCGAGAGCGGGTCGGAGGCAGGCATGGTGCTTGCACTCTTGCGCACCGTCTCCAGTGCAAAGAAGTCATTGCCGGCCTGGATGATCATTTCCTCTATCTCGCTTTGGCTGAAATAGTCGGCCAGCTCGGCACGCACCTTGGCCCTCTCTCCTGCCAGCAGCTCGTCGGCAGTACCCTTGAAATTGAGCTTGAAATTGTCTATTGCCACCCAGTTGGCATTGGTGTTCTGCATGCTCAGTCCCAGGGTCACCATACCGTTAGTGCCCACTGTGAAGTCTACCTTTGCATGCTCGGGCAGCTCATTGTGCGAACCGGTGGCAACGCTCTCATCGCCGGCAAAGAGATACACTCCTGTTCCCACTTCCTCGGGCGAGCTCCACCATCCGCTCTGGGGCTGTTTGACGGCGATGACATCGGCTTCGAGGGTATAGTTGCCGGGAGCAAGATAGCTTAAGGTTTGATAGATTTTTGCATCGGGCAGACCTCCATAGAAGGAGTCATGCCAGCACTCCAGGAAGGGCGAGACAACGGCGGCGTCGCCATTGTGATAGTCGCCAAAGCCCGGGTCGCTCCACTCCTGTCCGTCATAGCTCCACCCAATGGGTGACTCGGTGGTTGCGTCCAGCCACGACGAGACATCGAAGCCCTCGTCTGTGACGATGGCAGAAGTCTCTGTAACGATGTTCCCCTGCTCGTCGTAGAAGCTGAACTGCTGGTTGGAGTTACCATAGTTGGAATTAGAATATGTACCCACGCAATAGCTGTCTACACGCACGTCCCACAGATGGTCGCTGTGAGCTAGATTACGTATCACGTACACCCCTTCTTCCTGTTCTACGAAAGTCCAGAGAGAGTTGTCGCCGTCCATCTCGTCGGTCATGCTGATATAGCGGCGCAACTGCCCAGTCTCATTTATGTTCTCACGCACTCCGTCGTAGGTAATGTACTGGCCGGTCCGGGCATTCTTTATAGAGAAGGCCGAAGCTTTCACCTGCGTCATCACCCACCATGTCTCTCCACTCCGAGTAGCATTTGTCAGATAATAGAGTGGCGTGGGCTGACCGGCTATCGCTCCATCGGTGACACAGCCTTGCTGAAACTGCCGACAGACGATATGATAGCTTGCCGACGTCTTGAATCCTGGCGAGGCCGTTGCCTTATTATCAAATAATGAACAATGAGCGAAAAGAATCACCATCATTATCCATCGGAAATATAAATGAGACACACGCAAGGTCTTCATTTCTTTTGTATCAGTATTCATATTGCTCATTGTTCATTATCATTTGTTTGTCTCAACTAGTATGCAAAGAGAGGATAGTCTTTCATCTTCTCGTTGACACGCTGACGCACGCTG
>CAMYZK010000243.1 GCA_947303825.1 uncultured Prevotella sp.
TTTTTCTTTTTATTTCCGAGACGCAGTAACTTCGGTGAAGCCAAAGTTCACGAAAAGTCGAGAGAAATACAAAAGAAAAAAACGTTTTTCTTTTTATTTCCGAGACGCAGTGCTAGCATTGGCAGATTAGTTTTTTTAGTGTTTTTTCTTGGTCAATTGAAAAGAAAAGGCTAACTTTGCGCCCATAACTACTAAAAACACTATAAAATGAACAAAAAAAACGTTGTTGTCGGCTTGCTGACCTTGCTGTCACTTGCCGTCTATGCTGCAAAATCAGATAAACCATGGACTAATGGCCGACTTACTGTGTCGGCCAATCAACGCTTCCTTATGCATGAGAACGGCACGCCCTTCTTCTGGCAGGGGGAGACGGGCTGGCTTTTGCCCGAACGTCTGGACAGGGCCGAGGCCGAGTGGTATCTGCAGCGCTGCCGCGAGGAAGGGTATAACGTGGTGCAGGTACAGGTCATCGACGGGGTGCCAGCGTATAACATCTACGGACAGAAGAGCAACGTAGACGGCTGGAACATGGAGGCCTTCACTACCGGGAAGGCTGGTAAGTCGGCACTCTCCGGCACCTACACCTACTGGGACCACCTGGACTATATCGTCTCGCTGGCCGAGCAGAACGGAATATACATCGGCATGGTGTGCATCTGGGGCGGCCTGGTGAAAGACGGAAAACTCAGCGAGGCCGACGCTAGGAAATATGGTGCATTCCTTGCCAACCGTTACAAGGACAAGCCGAACATCATCTGGTTTATGGGCGGCGACATACAGGGAGACATAAAGCCTGAGGTGTGGAATGCCCTGGCAACAAGCATCAAGGCCATCGACAAGAATCACCTGATGACCTACCACCCCCGTGGCCGGTATTCCTCGGCCAAGTGGTGGAGCAAGGCCGCGTGGATAGACTTCCATACCTTCCAGAGCGGGCATCGCAGGTATGGCCAGCGCATGGGCAACAAAGACTATCCCATTCCCGACAACACAGAGGAAGACAGCTGGATGTATGTGGACTCCACTTGGGTGAACAAGCCCATCAAACCCGTACTCGACGCAGAGCCATCGTATGAGGACATACCCATGGGGCTGCACGACAAGAGCGAACCCCATTGGCAGGCCTGGGACGTGCGCCGCTACGCCTACTGGAGTGTCTTTGCAGGCTCGTGCGGCCATACCTACGGCCATAATGCCATCATGCAGATGCTGAAGCCTGGCTATCCCACCAGCTATGGCGATGCAGGCGATGTGAAGGCATGGTATCAAGCCCTCAACGACCCTGGCTTCATGCAGATGAAGTATCTCAGGCAGCTGATGCTCACCTTCCCCTATTTCGAGCGTGTGCCCGACCAGAGCATCATCGTGGAGAACGGCACCCAGTACGACCGCCTCATTGCCACACGCGGCACCGACTATCTGCTGGTCTACAACTATACCAGCCGTGAGATGAAGCTTGACCTAAGGACTATTTCCGGTGCCAAGAAGAACGTGTGGTGGATGGATGCCGCAACAGGTGGCCTGCGCTATCTTGGCGAATACGACTCGAAGGTGCTGACATTCCGCATGCACAAGTTGAGCTTTGGTGTGGAAGACGGAGTGCTCATTGCTGTCGATGCCTCGAAGGACTACCTGAAGAAAGACCAGTTGCGAATAGCCGACCGTACGCTCGGAGGGAAGGACAGGGACTTGAATGAATAGAGTAGAGAGTTAAGAGACTTTTGTTTAGGAGTTCTTTGCAGAGACCTCCGCGAAGCGCCTGAGCACCTACGGAGCGCAAGAAAGCGGCAGAGCCGAGCGAAAGACAATACCCTGCAATCCCTGTAGTGGGTGAAACCTCCAAGCTTTGCAGCATCAGCAAGACTATTGTCTGCACTCCTATACTCATAAAAAGAACTCCTGAACTTCTAAACTCCTAAACTCAGACATCAGCAAAGGTATTGTCTGAACTCCTACACTCCTGAACTCCTAAAAAGAACTCCTAAACTCAAAAACAAAATAATGAGAAGATACCTATTAATACTGTTGGTCCTGCTGACGTTACTGCCTGTGCAGGCAACACGAAAAAAGACTGAAGTCCCGGCTGTCACCGTCACCGACCTCAGGACGGAGCGGTTGGTAAACCCCATGAGCCTCGACACCCCATGCCCGCGTCTGGGTTGGCGCATAGTTTCTACAAAGAAGGATGTGATGCAGACACAGTGCCATATCATCGTGGCATCGACACGCGAGAAGGCCGAAGCCCTGGAGGGCGACCTCTGGGATGCCACTATAGCTGGCGACCGTTCACAATGGGTGCCTTATCAGGGAAAAGCACTGCGCAGCAACACCCGCTGCTACTGGCGTGTGAAAGTATATACCACCCAGGGCGAGACAGCATGGAGCGAGACGGCTCTATGGAACGTAGGTCTGCTGACCGAGAGCGACTGGAGTGGCCGCTGGATAGGCTATGACCACAAGATGCCGTGGGACGTGGAGACAGAGCACAGCCGCCTCTCGGCCCGCTACTTGCGTAAGGAGTTCGATCTTGGCAAGGAGGTGCGGCAGGCCACGCTCTACATCTCCGGCTTGGGCATGTACGAGGTGTTTATCAACGGCCGTAGGGTTGGGGAGCAGGTGCTGGCACCCGCACCTACCGACTATCGGCGCACCGTGCTCTATAACGCCTACGACGTGACATCTTTGTTGAGAGATAACTCAGCTCTCAACGCAATAGCCGTCATCCTGGGCAATGGCCGTTACTACACCATGCAGCAGGACAAGAAACCCTACAAGATTACACGCTTCGGCTATCCCACGCTACGTGCCAACCTCATTGTGGAGTTTGCCGATGGCAGCCGTAAGACCATCGCCACCGACGAGAAGTGGAAGCTGACGGCCGATGGTGCCATACGCAGCAACAACGAGTACGACGGTGAGACATACGATGCCCGCAAGGAATTCGCCGACTGGACGAAAGCAGGTTTTGACGATTCCCGTTGGCTGAATGCCGAGCGTACCGCCATACCCTACGGCACCCTGCGTGGGTCCATGGCCGAGAACATGAAGGTCCTTCAGCAGCTGAAACCTCAACACATCACCAGGATGGATAACCGTGTAATCATAGACATGGGGCAGAACATGGCTGGATGGCTGAAATGCCGTATCGCTGCCGTTGAGAGAGGCGACTCCGTGGTAATACGCTTTGCCGAGAAGCTCGATGCCGACGGCAACATCTGGGTAGAGAACCTGCGCCATGCCCAGAGCACCGACCGCTATTATGCCAGTGGAGAGGAGCAGGGGCGCTGGTGGCACCCCACCTTTGTCTACCACGGTTTCCGTTATGCCGAGGTGACAGGACTGAAAAATGCCACTGCCGATGACTTCGTGGGCGAGGTCGTCAGCGACGCAATGGATGAGACGGGTCACTTCGTCTCAAGCAATACTATTCTAAACAAGGTGTATAGGAATGCACGCTGGGGCATCCTGGGCAACTACAAGGGCATGCCCATAGACTGTCCGCAGCGCGACGAGCGTCAGCCCTGGCTCGGCGACCGCACGCGTGGCTGCTTCGGCGAGGCCTTCCTCTTCGACAACGGTCCGCTCTATGCCAAGTGGGCGCGTGACATCTGTGAGGCTCAACGTGAAGACGGATGCATACCCGACGTGGCACCCGCCTTCTGGAACTACTACAGCGATGACTTCACCTGGGCTTCTGCACTGCCCATGTCGCTTTCCATGCTCTTGGGCCACTATGGAGACGATGCTCCGCTGCGCAAGTACTATCCCAACGTGAAGCGGTGGATGGAACATATCAAGCGTCAGTATCAGCGCGACGGCATCATCTACTGCGGCAAGTATGCCGACTGGTGCGTGCCTCCCGAAAGGGAAGAGCTTATACACAGTGAAGACCCGGCCCGCAAGACCGATGTCGCACTTATCTCGACGGCCTACTATTATAAGATATGTGTGATGATGATGGGCTGGGCGCAGATGCTGCAACAAGATGCCGATGCCGCCTGGTTTGGGCAGGAGGCGAAGACGACCCGCGAGGCCTTCAACCGGAAGTTCCTCACCGTCAGGAAAGGTACTACTATGGTGCCTGGCCACATACTCTACCCCGACAGCACCTACTACGGCAACAACACCGTGACAGCCAACCTGCTGCCCTACGCCTTCGGCATGATTGACGACGACTATGTAAAGCACGAGGTGGAGAAGCAGGTGGTGAAGAAGCTGACCGACGAGGGGGCTATCTCTACCGGTGTAATAGGCACAGGCTGGCTGATGCATGGCCTCAGCGACATGGGGCGCACCGACCTCGCCTGGCTCTTGGCCACAAACAGCAAATATCCCTCGTGGGGCTACATGGCCGAGCACGGTGCCACCACCATCTGGGAGTTGTGGAACGGCGACACTGCCTCGCCAAAGATGAACAGCGGCAACCATGTGATGCT
>CAMYZK010000244.1 GCA_947303825.1 uncultured Prevotella sp.
TAGAGCGCTTCGGCCAGCTTGTTCCCCCGGAAAACGTGTGGGTGGTGACCAACGAGCGCTATGCCGGCATAGTTTCGGAACAGCTGCCCGACATGCCACGCGGCAATATCCTCTGCGAACCATGCCGCAGGAACACGGCACCATGCATAGCATACGTGTCGTGGCGCATAAAGAAGAAAGACCCCAAGGCAAATATCGTTGTAACCCCCTCGGATCATATTGTGACAAATGTGCAGGAGTTTCAGAGGGTTATTGCTGCATGCATGGACTTCACGTCGGACAGTGATGCGATAGTGACACTGGGCATGAAACCGTCGAGACCGGAGACGGGTTACGGATATATACAGGCCGACCTCTCGTCGCCATCGTTGCGCAACAAGAAAATATTCCGAGTGGACTCTTTCAGGGAGAAACCCGACCTGGAGACTGCCGAGCAGTATATAAAGAAGAACTACTACTACTGGAACGCAGGCATCTTTATCTGGAATGTGTCTACCATTGTTAACGCCTTCCGAGTATATCAGCCTAAGTTGGCAAAGATATTCGAGGGACTGATGCCCGTGTACGACACGCCGGAGGAGCAGGAGATGATAAACCAGCAATTCCCCAAATGTGAGAACATCAGCGTTGACTATGCCATCATGGAGAAGGCCGAGGAGATATTTGTATGCCCCGCCGACTTCGGCTGGAGCGACCTTGGTACATGGGGCTCGCTGCTCACGCAGTCGAAGCATGACTTGTATGGCAACGCTACAATAGGCTCGAACATAAAGCTTTTTGAGACCCATAACTGCATTGTCCATACCACGCAGGAACGCAAGGTGGTGATACAGGGACTTGACGGTTATATAGTGGCCGAGAAAGACAATACATTGTTAATTTGTAAACTCTCTGAGGAGCAGAGGATAAAGCAATTCCAGGAATAGTAACAGCTTTTGACACATGGGCGATGCTGAGTAAGGATGCAAGGATATATGCAGCGGGGCACTTGTGAAAATCCTAATAAATGAGGATTGCAGGATTGCGGGTTTTTTGCTACCTTTGCACCCAAAATGAGCATAATGAAAAGAATAGGTACTAGTTTCTTCATGTTGGCTGTTGCTGCCTTGTCTTCAACGGCCAATAATTTTTTTGTCAATGAGTCGGTAGCCGACACGTCGCGAGTAGTTGACCTTGACGAGGTTGTCATCGTGTCACAACCCAAGGAGCAGGTACGTCTGCGCCTGCAGCCTGTGAGCAGCAACATTTTCGGCAGTGAGCAGATGCAGCAGCTCAATGTGCGTGACCTCAGTCAGCTGTCACAATACGTTCCCTCGTTTGTGATGCCTTCCTATGGCTCGCGCTACACCTCGTCGATGTATGTCCGCGGCATTGGTTCACGCATCAACAACCCTGCCGTGGGAGTCTATTACGACAACATACCGCTGATGTCGAAGGCGGCGTTTAACAATCATTTCTATATGCTTGACCGTGTGGATGTTATGCGCGGGCCGCAAGGAACGCTCTACGGGCAGAATACCGAGGGCGGACTGGTGCGCATCTACTCGAAGAACCCGATGAACTATCAGGGTACTGATGTGCATCTGGGCATTGGCACCGGACTGTGGCGTAACGCAGAGGTGGCCCATCACCATCGTCCCTCGGACAAGCTTGCCTTTACCGTTGCCGGCTTCTACAGTGGGTTGAAGGGCTTCATAGACAACCAGAACTTCTCGGAGAAGAACGATAAGAGCCTGGAGGCTGGCGGCAAGGTGCGCCTGATTTATCAGCCCACGCAGCAGCTGACCTTCGACTGGACGGCTGACTATCAGTGGGTTAACCAGAACGGCTTCGGCTATGGTGAATTCCGTCCGTTTGACTATCTTCCATATATATATAGCTCGACTTGCTATCCTGCTGACGAGACTGTTCAAGACCCGGCAACCACCATTATGAACGGCTATAAACGTAACATGCTTAACACGGGTCTGAACATCAGCTATAACACCGAGAAGCTGCTCTTCACCTCTACCACCAGCTATCAGTATCTGAAAGACCGCATGCTGATGGACCAAGACTACATGGCTCCCGATTACCTGCGACTGGAACAGCGGCAGAAGATGAACGCACTGACGCAGGAGCTGGTGCTCCGCTCTCACGACAAGAGCCATTGGCAGCACGCCAGCGGGCTCTTCGGCTCCTATCAGTGGTTGCACACCGATGCTCCCGTCAACTTTGGAGATGCGTTGACCGGTCCTATTGGCAATGCTATTACCAATGCCATGAAAAGTGCTATGCAGCAGTCTATGTATCCCCGCATGTATCAGCAGATGTATGACCAGATGCTCGCTCAGATGATAGAGAAAGGCATGCCGCAGACAGTGGCCGAGGCTCAGGCCGCCGCTGCCGCTGCTGTTGCTGCACAGAAAGCCGTAGATACAGCTCTTAGTGGAGTGTCGATGAGCGCAGAGATGGCTGTTCCTGAGTCGTTCAAAACACCATCGATGAACTTCGCTGCCTTCCATGAGTCGAACATCCTGCTCACCGACCGTCTGAAGCTAACCCTCGGCCTGCGCTTCAACATAGACAAGGTGAAGATAGACTACGATGCCCTGGCCTATATGAACATGACGGGTGGCACAGCAGAAAGGCAGGCCACCTATCACCTTACATCGCACGTTGTTGACAGCCGTTCCAAGTCATACACACAGCTGCTGCCTAAGTTCGGACTCACCTACAGCCTGGGCAGCAACCTGGGCAATGCCTATGCCCTCGTGTCGAAAGGCTATCGCACTGGTGGCTACAACATTCAGATGTTCAGCGACATACTGCAGGCCGACCTCAATGCCCATCAGCAGAATGCCATGCGCGGCGACTACGATGTAGACCACACCACACAAGACTACAACAATATAGAGGAGACCATTGCCTACAAACCCGAGGAAAGCTGGAACTACGAGGTGGGTGCCCACCTGAACCTCTTCGGCGGCAAGATGCATGCCGACCTGGCCCTCTACTACATGCAGATACGCAACCAGCAACTGTCGGTCATGTCGCCGCTCTACAACTACGGCCGCATTATGACCAATGCCGGAAAGAGCCACTCTTGCGGCATGGAAGCCACGCTGCGGGGGAAGTCCTTTGACAATGCGCTCGACTGGGCAGTGACATACGGCTTCACCAATGCGAAGTTTGATGAGTACATATTTAATACGAACCCTTATGGAAGCGATGTTGTTTCTGAAGGTGCTTCTTACGATGGCTATTTTGTCCCCTTTGTGCCCCAGCATACGTTCAGCGCGATGGCCGACTGGCATATCGGCAAGTTCACCCTCGGCGCCAATGTCGCCGGTCAAGGCAAGACCTGGTGGGACGAGGCCAACACCTACGGCCAGGATTTCTATGCCCTGCTCGGTGCCCACGCCGACTACGACTTCGGCCCTGTTCTTGTGAGCCTGTGGGGGCGCAACCTGACAGATACTAAGTACAACACCTTCGCCATACAGAGCTCGGCTGCCGGTGGCACACGCTACTTTGCCCAAAGAGCTAATCCCTTACAGGTGGGTGTTGACCTGCGCCTGCACTTCTGACAAGAATATTTGCACCTGACAATGTGGATATAGACCGCTTGCATTTCGTGAAAATATAAATCAATGGCAGGGCTTTATATTCATGTCCCTTTTTGCAAGAGTCGTTGTGTATATTGCGGCTTCTTCTCTACTACACATCTTGGCATGAGGCAGAAGTATGTGGATGCCCTTTGCCGGGAGATGGAACAGCGTAAAGGCGAGGTGACGAAGGGCCACGATGTCATAAAGACCATATATCTGGGAGGTGGAACTCCGTCGCAGCTTACCGATGTCCAGCTTTATGAGCTGTTCGACCATATATATAGCGAATTTGACGTGTCGCCCGATGCTGAGGTCACTATGGAGTGTAATCCCGACGATGTGACGGCTCCTTTCGTGTCCTTGCTCTCGCAGCTGCCGGTAAACCGTGTGAGCATGGGAGCTCAGACCTTCAATAGCGACAGACTTCGTTTCCTGAACCGCAGGCATACGTCTTCCCAGGTGAGGGAGGCCATCGTCAGTATGCGTGAAGAGGGAATGATGAACATCAGCATAGACCTGATGTATGGATTCCCCAACCAGACGTTGGAAGAGTGGAAGGATGACCTAACTGCGGCTCTTGAGCTAGGAGTAGAACACATCTCGGCATACGCACTTTCATTTGAGGAGGGAACACCACTATACACCATGCTGAAGGAAGGGGTTGTGGCAGAGATGGACGAGGAACAGCAGCGCCAGATGTATTATCGCATGAAAGAACGTCTTGAAGCTTCTGGCTTTGAGCATTACGAGATAAGTAACTTTTCTCTTCCTGGATTCCGCTCACAGCACAACAGTGGTTACTGGAATCACACTCCATATATAGGC
>CAMYZK010000245.1 GCA_947303825.1 uncultured Prevotella sp.
TCATCCTCTGCTCTTCAGGGGTGTCAAGCAGGTTTCTGACATGAACGATGTGCAACGCACACTTAGGAAAGCCATCAAGAACGATATTGCAGTAATCTCCATGCATACCAATCTTGACAACGCACGTGACGGTGTGAACTTCAAGATTGCCGACAAGCTGGGACTTACTGAAGTGGAGTTTATGAACCCCAGACAAGTGAGCGGCATGGAGTGTGGCAACGGAGTTATAGGCACTCTGGACAAACCACTGCCCTCAGATGCCTTCGTACAAATGGTGAAGCAGGCCTTCAAGGTAGAGTGTGCCATGTGCAACGAGTTGCTTAGGCGCAGCATAAGGCGCGTGGCAGTGTGTGGAGGAGCAGGCGACTTCCTGCTTGACGACGCAGTGAAATGCGGTGCCGATGCCTTTATAACAGGTGAGATGCACTACCACCAGTATTTCGGCTATGAACAGCAAGTACAGATATGTGTCATTGGCCACTATCAGAGCGAGCAGTACACCACAGAGGTCATGCAAGACCTGCTGCAACAAGAATTCCCCAGCCTGCATACCGTAATAGCCGAGACAAACACCAATCCCATATTGTATCTGTAGAACCAACCAGAAAAAAGGATAATCATCACTACATTTATATAAAATAGTCTAATTGTAAATCAACATTATGGCAAAGAAAGATCCAACAGACCTCTCTGTAGAAGAGAAACTGAAGACGCTGTTCCAACTACAGACAGCACTGTCGGCCATCGACGAGAAGAAAGCCCTGAGAGGAGAACTGCCCCTTGAGGTGGAAGACCTGGAAGCAGAGATAGAAGGCCTGTCTACTCGCATAGACCGCATTAAGGCAGAAATAGGCGAGTTTGAGAGAGCTATCTCACAGAAACGCGGAGAAATAATTGAGGCTAACGCCAGTGTGGAACGCTACAAGCAGCAGCTCAATGACGTTCGCAACAACCGAGAGTTCGACACGCTGTCGAAGGAAATAGAGTTCCAGACACTGGAAATAGAGCTGTGCAACAAGAAAATAGCCGAGGCAACACGGCGCATAGACGAGAAGAACGTTGAGCTCGACGGCAGCGAAGCTATTTTAGAGGAAAAACAGGGAGACCTGGATCTGAAAAAGAGCGAACTCGATGAGATTATGGACGAGACACGCAACGAGGAGGAGAAACTGCGTGACAAGGCTCACGAGCTGGAGCAGAAGATAGAACCCCGACTGCTCACCTCTTTCAAACGTATACGCAAGAATGCCCGCAACGGACTGGGAATAGTCTATGTCCAGCGCGATGCCTGCGGCGGATGCTTCAACAAGATTCCCCCACAGCGTCAGCTTGACATCAAGATGCACAAGAAAATCATCGTGTGCGAGTACTGCGGAAGAATACTTATCGACCCGGAGCTGGCTGGCATAAAGACCGAAAAGCCCGTTGTGGCAGAGGAGAAGAAGACTGTGCGCAGACGCTCTGCCGCCACTGGCGTGAAGCGTACTTCAGCATCGAAGAAAGCCACCGATGCCAACGATATGGCATAAGAGACATACTTACAGCTCACTATAGAGCGGAATGTCGTGAAGGAACTCGTAGCTGCAATGCTCGTAGTCCATACGACAACAATAATGCTGCTTGCCGTTGCTTGCTATGACATAGTCAACGTGCAGCAGCATATTGTATGATGTAATCTGGTCAAAGACACGCTGCGTGATGCTTACCACCGGAGACTTGTACTCAATAATCATGCGCGGCTTCAGCAAATTATCATATAATACCGTGTCACAGCGCAGACGCTTGTCACCAACACGCAACTCCAGCTCGTTGGCCAGAAGACCCTTGGGATAGCCCTTGTGCTCTACCAGAAAGTGAACAAAGTGCTGCCTTACATATTCCTCAGGGGTAAGGGCAACATACCTGCGACGGAGAAAGTCGAAAATTTCACGCTTACCACCTTTCTCGCGCAATTTTATGTCGTATGGAGGGAGGTTTATTTCCATCTTTTTTGTAATTTTGCAGCAAAATTACACATTTTATCTCATTATCCCAATGGCAGACAACAAAAATGTTACCTACAACTCCATAATGAAAGACTTAAAGGCAGGAAAATACCAGAAAGTCTATTACCTGCAAGGAGAGGAGTCATACTACATAGACAAAATATCCGACTTTATTGTGGAAAACGCACTGAAACCGGAGGAGAGAGACTTCAACTTGACCATTCTTTTTGGCAGCGACGTTAAAGCAGCGCAGATTGTCGATGCTGCCCGACGCTATCCCATGATGGCAACAAGGCAGGTAGTGGTGGTGAAGGAAGCCCAGAACATAAAACAAACCGATGCCCTGCTGAAATACTTCAAGATGCCAATGGACACCACCATCCTGGTAATGTGCCACAAGAACGGGAAACTGGATGGTAGGAAGCAGGAATACGTCAAGGCGATACAACAGGCAGGTGTGCTGTTTGAAAGCCAGAAGATGAAAGAATATCTCTTGCCAGACTTCATCGTATCATATCTTAAAGAGAAACAGGTTGAAATAGACAACAAGTCGTCGCAGATGATTGCCGACTCGATAGGTGCAGACCTCAGTCGCCTTACTGGAGAGCTTGACAAGGTGATAATTTCGCTACCACAAGACAACAGGAAAGTGACTCCACAGGTGGTAGAAGACATGATAGGGGTAAGCAAGGATTTTAACATTTACGAACTGAGGAAAGCACTGATAAACCGTGACGTCTTCAAGGCTAATCAGATAGTAAAATATTTTGACAAAAATCCAAAATCAGAAGACATCTATTCGGCCATACCAAGACTGTTCCCATTCTTCCAAAATCTGATGATTGCATACTATGCTCCACAGAGGAACAGCCAGGAGAGTGTTGCCAAATGGCTGGAACTAAGAACGCCATGGGAAGCAAAAGACTATATGACAGCCATGAGAAATTACACTGCATCAAAAGTTATGCAGATAATTGGCAAGTTTAGAGAAACTGATGCCAAAAGTAAAGGTCTAGACTGTCAAAACACTCCTTCAGGAGAGCTAATGAAGGAGCTAATTTTCTTTATTTTGCACTAGAGAACGTCCTTTTTTACCCTTTTTTCATCTAGAACAGGCACTCCTCTGGAGTGCTTTTTTTAGTCGGAAAACTAATAAAGTCAGGACTTTATAATGAATTAACCCCCTTCAAAACTCAAAAAAAATTAGAATTCTAAACCGTTGTCCAGAATTTTTCAGTAATGAGATTTTTGGGTTTTTCTCGCTTTCAAGAATTTACAATTAAGAAATATTATGATTTTGGTTTGTAAAGTTTAATAGTTCAAACAATCATCACTTGTTAACAAATGTATGTTATGATATGTAAATTCAATCTTTTAAATAGCGATGCTCGTGGTTTGTAAATTTAAATATCTGTTTTTAAATTTGCACTTTAAAATCTTTAATAGAATAAATATCCAATTCACCATGCTAATCTATAAGCAGCTGATAATGAATTAAAAAAGATAAATATCAAAAGAGATTTATAGCAAAAAGCCGTTCTTTTTAATCTGTTTTCTGTTTTTTCTGCATTATATTCGTTCTTACACATTAAGTATCTATAAATCAGCCAAAATTTTGGTGTTTATTGTTAAATGATAAATTAAACTACTCAAATTTTACAATATTAAAGTTTAAGAATGGATAACAGCGTGTTGTTTAAATTCATGTTGTTGTTTACAACTTTAAATTTGAATATTCACATTTCAATTACGTAAAATTTCTATTTAAAAAGTTTGTTATGTCGAGAAAATGTTTTACCTTTGTAAACCAAATAAAAACACCCCCAAAACGGACAGTTTTAATAGCAACGAGCAATGAAAGAAAGAATTAGACAGATCATGGAGTCTCAACACATGACCCAACAAGTGTTTGCCGACTTCATCGGAACGACCTCCTCAACACTTAGTGGAATATTCAATGGAAGGACCCGTCCAACCCTAAGCATCGTTGAAGCCATAAAAAAGAAAATCCCTAACATCAACACCGACTGGATAATGTTTGGCAGCGGACAGATGCTGCTGTCTACCGATACGCCAGTAAACCATGGTGCTACAGTAAACAATGGCCCCACCCCCCAGGAAGGGCAACCACGACACCACCCTAGCAGCCCTGCCAGCGATGATCTGATGATAGACTTTGAGCAGCCAGCCAACAACATTATATATAATGAGCCGCTGATGCAACATAACCTTCAGGGCATGAGAAACGCACGCAACAACCTAGTTCGTGAAGAAGTAAAAAATATTGACAAACCACAGCGAAAAGTAACCGAGATAAGAGTCTACTACGATGACCAGACGTGGGAGAGTTTTGTTCCCTCAAAAAAATAAATTTAACATTTCATTTCCCTTGAGGTCATGGGTACATGACTGAGT
>CAMYZK010000246.1 GCA_947303825.1 uncultured Prevotella sp.
TTCTTAGCGGCGGAGCCTCTCTTGCCCTGGCCGAGAATGTAGCCGGAGTGGGGTCGTCGGCCCTTTGCCCTGGGTGCGCCTGTGTTGGCATAGAGGTGAGCGGCAGCCATATAAAGGCCGTTGCCGAGGGAGACACTGTTACCGCCCATGCCAGGATGCTGCATCAAGGGGCTACACTACACGTATGGCAGGTGGACATCAAGGACACTTCGGGCGACCTTATCTCAAGTGTGAGGGTAACCAATTATATTATAAGGCAGAAATGACCGGGTTTGCACTCTACCGTCTTCCTTACGGGCAACAAGCAGTGCTGGTATGCCAGACCACAGGAGAGCCATTGCAGCTGCAGTCGTATCAGGCACTGGGCAGTTACAGAGGTTTTGTCGTTGCCCCCTTCGCCATATCGCAGTCAACTCCCGTCATGCTTATTCGTCCCGACCTGTTAAGAGAAGTATGCATTGACGACGTCATGCAGCTAGCCAGCGAACTAGACGGCAGCATAACGTTCTCCTACCATGACGACAGCACTGTTCCTCCCTCACGCGACACATACAGGTCTGACTTTGACGCATTCCACTCACAGCTGCTTACAGGCCACTTCCAGAAGATTGTGCTTAGCCGCTGCTGCCTGCGCGAGCGCACCACCGACATACACCCACTGCAGCTCTTCAGCAGGGCTTGCCATAGCTATCCGCGCCTGTTCATAGCCTTGTCTTACACCCGGCAGAGCGGTCTGTGGCTTACAGCTTCGCCCGAATTGCTTCTGGAAGGAGAGGAGCACAGCGAGCAGAGACACAGCAAGTGGCGCACCATTGCCCTGGCAGGTACCATGAAGCTGGAGGGCAGTGACCTGCTGGGCGAGGGCGGCAACACCAGCTGGAGCACAAAGAACATACAAGAGCAGAGATATGTGGCCACCTACCTGCGCGACTGCCTAGAACAGTACAAGGCCAGCTGCGGGACCCCGTCGCTGCCACACGACATCTGCGAGGAAGGGCCGCGCACTGTCCGTGCAGCCAACCTGGTTCACCTGCGAAGCGACATCACCTTTTCCCTGGACAAGCATGCCGACATAGGCAAGCTGCTCTCTGCCCTCCACCCCACCCCTGCCGTCTGCGGCCTGCCAAAGGCAGACACTTACGGGTTTATCACTTCATACGAGCATACCCCCCGACTATACTATAGCGGGTTCACCGGTATGCTGCACATGCCCTCCACCCGTCTCTATGTATCGCTGCGCTGCATGCAGATCACAGCAAGCCACTATCGCATGTATGCAGGGGGCGGACTGCTCGCTGACAGCGACGAAGAGCAAGAATGGCAGGAGACCGAGGCCAAACTGGAAACCATGAGTCGCCTGCTGCAGTGCACATGAAGTAAATCAAGAGAAAACAACGATATGAAACAAGTGAGACTATGGGTGCTCGCCGCCATCCTGACAATCTGCGGCTCTTTTGCGCTTACATCATGCTCGTCGGATGACGATGTCGTAGAACCGGGAGCAGCATTCCGCACCATGCTGAAATCGCTCGACTGGGGGACAGACACGATATTCGTGTATGGTCATAAAACGCCCGATGTAGACGCTGTCTGTTCGTCGTTGGGCTATGCCAGACTGATGCGTACACTGGGCTACAACTGCAAGGCAAAGGTGTCGAGTGAAACAAACCGAGAGACAGCCTATATTGCAGATGTGTTTGGCTTTGCCCTGCCTGAGTTGAAGAGTAGTGTGATGCCACAAACACGTCTCATCCTGACCGACCATACAGACTATGCCCAGTGTGTAGACGGTGCCAGCGAGGCTATCATCCTACAGAAGATAGACCACCACGTGGAGGGCGACATCGTGGACAGCAGCATACCCTATGTGCGCCGGGAGATGATAGGCTCCACCTGCACTATTGTCTACGAGATGTACAGAGAACTAGGCGTCAAAATCGATGACGAGACTGCCAAGATACTGCTTGCCGGACTGCTGTCAGATACACGTAACCTCACCAAACCCGCCACTCAGCATGAGGACTCCGTGGCGTGGGAGGCGCTTGTAACCCAATTGCATTTGGAGGACAAGGTGGCCGAAATTAGCCATCAAATGTCTCAAGCCTCCAACAATTACTTTGGCATGAGCGATAGCGAGATCTTTCTCTCGGACTATAAGGGATATAACATAGGTGGTAAGGCTATAGGAATCGGATCGCTGGGTTGCATGGCAAGCGAAATGGAGGATTTCATCAACCGTATGCTGACTGTGATGCCCCAAGTGATGAACGACAAAAAGCTCGACATGCTGTTTGCCAAGATTGACAATAAAGTGCCCAATCCGGACACGAGCAATCCTGACGATCTTTTTGTGGACGACGGCACCTATTTCATCTACTACGGAGAAGGGGCTCAGGCTATTGCCGAGGCCATCTTCGGCCCATCGCTCAGTGAAGGTGTGACTTACTCTCAAGAAAAGATAGGACGTAAGGTGATTGTATCTAAATTAACAGAAATACTACAGTGAGACGAATGAGGCTCAGGCTGCTCACTGCCTTCATTGCTATGCTTTTTGGCTGTGGACGTATCATGGCACAAGGAAGCGTGGCTAACTTCGTCAAGAAGGTGGGTGTCTTTATCGACACCATGTCTGTCAACGGTGTGGATCGCCGATACATCGAAGCACCTGAAAAACCTTGGCAGTTAATAGCAAGGGGAAACGTGAACCAGAGTAGCCTGACGATGGAGACCTCTGGCAAACTTGAGAACTTATCGTATACCGCTAAGCCCTACTTGAAGACCGAACCGTCGAAGTATGTTGGACTGTGGGCAGGCTACAGGGGCTACGGGCTGGGCTATACCGTGAACATGGGTGGCGACAAGGGTAGCTACCTCACTTTAGGAGCCACGGGCGGTGCCTACGGCGTCAACCTCCGCCTCCACTCATTCGAAAACGACCATCCCAGCTTCGGACTGGCCAGCGACCTCCTGTCAGAAGAGAACCAGAAAGAGTGGGACGACGTGCAGCTCATTGACCCCATCAAGGTGCATACCGTCATTGCCGACGGTTACTATCTGTTCAACGGCAAGCACTTCTCCTACGCAGCAGCCTACGACCAGTCGGTGCTGCAGAAACGGTCAGCAGGATCGTTCATGGCAGGAGCGATGTACTTCTATGGACACATCGACTATTCCACTCGTGTGAACGGCGACCTGATATACATGATGCACGGTCTGGGACGTGTAAAGATGTGGCAGGGCAGCGTAGGTGCCGGCTATGCCTACAACTGGGTGCCTGCACGCGGTCTGCTTGTCAGTGCGATGGCGATGCCGATGCTCACCTTCGTCAATAAGCTCAAGGGTTACGGCTATACAACCAACGTCGACGAGCTGATGGGAGACCCCAGGTTTCTGGATGAAGACATCAGCAACGAGGAGTGGGACGAATGGTTCTATAGTAACCTGACGGTGACACCCATGGGCGACAAGACGTTCAACAGTGGTATGACTGTCAACTTTGACGCACGTCTGTCGCTGACCTACAATTTCGGACAATACTTCATCAATGCCTATGGGCAGTTCAACAACAACCGCTACCGTCACGACAAGAGTCGAGGTCACATGAACGACTGGTTCGTCAACACCTCCATTGGCATCAGACTATAGAATTCTATAGTCTAACTCAACTTCCGCATGTTTTATAACGACCACGAATAACACTCGCTCGGCTCTGCCGCTTTTACCGCTCGGCTCTGCCGCTTGCTACCAACGGGACTCAAGAAAGCGTAGCGACTAAAAGAACCGAAGGGACGCAAGAACTATTTCCGTTGCATTTTTCAAGAAAATACAAGTCGGTGTCCTATAATCTATAATAATGTGGAAAAAATCGTCGAAGTTTTGTTATTCTGCAAAAATATCACTTACTTTGCACGCGAAAGCGTGCGAGAACGGACGAAGCAGCGAGAGCTAACATGCTTGCATGATTGGCCGAGTCGCGCCGGACGAGGGCAAAGCCAACGGGCTGCGCCTCAGCAATTCAAGCGAGCTTGATTGCATTCTTGCGTCCCTACGGTAGCAAGCGACCAAAGGTCGAGCGCGGCTTGCACCGTCCTTGCGCCATAATTTCAAGGATATATAATTATGGGATAATATTTAGACCCGAGAGCCGACCTGACTTTCAAGAAGATATTTGGCGAGCACAAGCACCTCGTCATCAGTCTGCTCAATGCCATGCTGCCGCTGAAAGAAAACGAGCAGGTGGAGAGCATCGATTATTGGCCAGCTGAGAAGGTCCCAGACCGGATGCAGGCCGAAAAGGACAGCATTGTAGACGTGCGCTGCAAGGACAATAAGAAGCGTGAGTTCATTGTCGAGATGCAGATGACTTGGACGGATTCGTTCAAGAAGCGCGTGC
>CAMYZK010000247.1 GCA_947303825.1 uncultured Prevotella sp.
AGGTAGTACCAGCCATTTCGTTTCAGCCACTTTGTTCCTTCGGCCACAGGACCCGTATAGACGGTCACACCGTCGTCGAGTAGCGTCTTGCCGTCGGCCGACATCTTATGGACGATAATGGGGCCTGCCCCATGCTTGCTTCTTCCAAGATAGGCCTGTCCGTTGTCATCCCATAATGGGCAGGGGTCTTCCCATTTCGGAATGGCCTTCAGGCAGTGTAACGGTGTCCAAGGGCCTCGAACATCCTCTGCCGATGACATGAAGAGTCCTTCTTCAGGCGTGCAGAAAAAAACGTAGAAGCGTCCGTCGTGCCAACGGATGCTCGGGGCCCATGAACCCCCGCCATAGTGCTTGTTCTCATCCCAGCCGGGCAGGTCGAAACGGTTGTATATCTGACTGACTATCTGCCAGTTTACCATGTCATCTGACTCCAGCACCTGCATGCCCATGAAATGGAAGTCGCTCGCCACCATATAGTATTTACTACCCACACGGATGACATCGGGGTCGGAGTAGTCTGCGTTCAGCACCGGATTCTTGTAGGTGCCATTGCCTTGGTCGCCCCAATCAAGGGTAGCCTGTCCCGTGGCGGATAATACGCATAGAAGCAGGGCTAAGATGACAGTATTTCTCATTATCTTGTCCTAGTTTGAAAGTAAAATGTGCACTTTCAGGATTCTTCCTTCTTGAGTCTCTGGCAAGCCTTATAGTAAGCCTGATAGGAGCTGAATCCCGCCTTTTGCGCGGCAATGTCCTTTGTCGTACCGGGATGTTGCTGCATATAGCGTTCATATTGCTCCAGGCGTAATTTGTTCACATAGTTGAAGAAGCCTCCGAAGCGCTCCTTGAACGTGCGCGACAGGTAGGTGCGGTTTGTGCCGCAGTAGTCTACCAGCTGCTCCATCTTGAGGTGAGCATCCAGATATCCCTGGTTGTCTTTCACATATTCTTCTATCTTCAAGGCAATCTCGTTCATGCGCTCCTCCATCAGGTCATGCTCGCGGCTTTCCTCCTCAGAGTAAACATCTTGATCTTCCGAATCGGACATGATTATTCCGTGCCTCCAGGCGGGCATCACGTTTATCAGCAGAGCAATGTTGAAGACAGACAGCGGCACCAGCATCCACGCCATCACCCTGGGACTGTCGGTAAGGAGTGGGGGCCAGATGAATGGGGTGAGATAGAGCGGTGAGAGCCAAACGCGGCGCGCATATCTCACGGGGAAGTCATCGGGATTGGAATAGTTGTCGTCGCGTGCCTCGGCTATGCACTGCCACACACGCCACATTGAAAAACCGCAGTAGGGTATGGTGAACAGGCTCAACCACCAGCCACATCTGCACCTCCATGCCTTTCTCGTTGAGGAACCTTCCTGGCAACCAGGCACTTATCACTAGAGGCATCATGGCAATGATGACCAGAATGGCTGTCACCCAGCTGATGGTGTGCCACTTGTGCCATTGCTTTACCGAACCGAAGAAGGTGAACATCAGCACGCCACAATAGAAATAATATGTGGTGGGAAAATAGCACTTCACCAGCTGCCACGCCTCGGTGCTCGACGGATTGACCACATAGGGCAGGAGGAATGTCGCCATCAGGTACATCACCGCCTGAAGCTTACGGTCGGGCCAGATGTATGAACGGCGTTCCTTGGGCTGCTGGCAGGTGTGGAAAACTCTCATCACCGAGAAGAACCAGCATGTCAATATATATAATGCAATGGCAAGACCGTACCAGTAATATTCCTTTGCAATCATAACATAAACTTTTAATTTTGTTGCAAATTTACACTTTTTCCGTAAAAAAAGAATATAAATCCAACAAATTTATCAAAATATATGTTTTTTTGTTTGATTTATATCTATTAGAAAATAGAAATAGTGTAATTTTGCCATCAAATTTAAAAAACGTATAATCATGAAACATTACAAAACAACTTTTAAGGCATTATCGCTGGCAGTACTGTCGGTGATTGCTGTTTCTTGTAAGGATTCAGATGTTTATGACCCTAACCATGAGAATCCTGAGAATCCCAACGTGCCCTTTGAGATGGGCAATACCTTCAACTTCTCTACTATTCAGCAGTTAAAGCTCTCTGTAGACTATTCGCAGTTCACCACCTATGGACCGGTGTTCTTCAGAGTATACAACAAGAACCCGTTTGTGGGAGAAGGCGACGACATGTATCTCGACCAGAGCATCAAGCCTATCTTTGAAGACTACACCAACGCCCAGGGAAAGTACAATGCTGTTGTGAAGATGCCGGCATTTGCCCAACATCTTTATATAGTAACGGGCAACTTCCTCGTGTCTGAACAACTGATAGAGGCAGAGGTTGTCAATGGCGAGGCAACGGCCGTGGCTAAGAATTCTACACGTGCTACACGTGCGATTGCTCCGCAAGGAGAAGACCCGGAAAAAGCACAGACCAACGACCTTACTGTGCTGCCCCAACTGTCGTATATTGTAACAGAAACGGGTACCAAAACCGACGAGATGATCTACAATGAGTGGTACACACCACTTGGCACTTGGAACAAGTATTCCGGAAGACCAAGCTACATCCTCAATCCGGGAGACGTGGATAAAGAGCTGCTTTTCACTGCAGAAGAGATGGAGGGCCTCTATTCTACTGTCAATGATGCTCTTGATGCCAACATGACATGCCGGGATGAGTATCGCAACCATCCTGACCTCACACTGGATAAGGAGTCGCAGGTCACATTGACTATGCTGGGCGGCAACACCTGCTGGTGCAGCTCGCTGGGATACTATTATTATACTGATGAAAACGTACCCACCAAGCCTGAAGACCTGCACATCATCATGCTGTTCCCCAACACGCAGGACGGTCAATGGAGTAAGATTAACGGCAGAAGCTATAACGGAAACATCGGTGTGCAACGTGGCGATGCCGTGCAGCTTATGTACTATCCTCATATAGCCGATGAAGGCAACACCTCGGAAGCTTCCAAGCTGTTCCCCAAGGGCACACACATAGGATTTATACTGAAGGCTCACGGCTGGGGCATGCAGGGTGCAAACTACGGAATCAAAGGCTTTGGCGACAACAAGAGGAAATATAATGTTTGGGGCGCTTCTACCCCAGGTCTTTCCTTCTGCCGTCCCTTCGGAACTCCCGGCGAAAATCCTTACCAGATAGTCAACCCCAATGGTGAGAGCCGCTCGGCCAAATTTGCCTATACTACCGATAAAGGCGACAAGTATGCTATCGTCTCGTTTGAGGATGCCTGCAACGACGAGGACTACGACGACGTGATTTTCGCACTCAAGCCTGTCAACTCGTTCACTCCACTGCCTAAGGTTGAAAATAAGAAGACCACCACGATAGGTGTATATGCCTACGAAGACCTGTGGCCCAGCGAGGGCGACTACGACATGAACGATATCGTTGTTGACTTCAAGCACGAGAAGATGATGTCGAAAAAAGACAATGAGAAGGAATTCAAGATCTATCAGGAAAACTTCTACCTCACCACCTACCAGAACTATGTTAGGCTTACCAGCGGACTGGCTCTGAAGCTTATCAACCAAGAGAATGCTATTCCTACCAGCATCAAGATGAAGAAGATTGTCAACGAGGAAGAACAAGAGGTGAACTTCAGGCAGGAGGGCGACATTTATTACCTTACCGACGATGTGACAGGTGAGCTGGGCACCACATACGTGCTGGAACTGTTCTACACAACGGGACATAAGCAGAAAGACCAGGCTGAAGTACAGCCATTCATCTTCAGAGAGGAAGAAAACAACAAGACATGGGAGGTGCACCTTCCTTACGAGGCTCCCACGACGAGAGTGAATGGTGATTACTTCTACACAGAAGCCGACCGCTCTATACCTGCGCTCAACATCTTCTATGTGAACAAGAGCCACTATCCTTTCGCCTTCTTCCTCTATGAGGCTGACATAGAAAACTTCAAGAACACTATATTGAAGAGGGAAAATGAGTCAATTCGAATAGACAATCTCTATGGTGATTTCCTGAAGTGGTCTCTTTCGGGAGGAACGAAATTCACCGACTGGTATATCAAATGACCTGTGTCTCTTGAGCTGGCATTGAAAGAGAGCCTGAGCAGCTGCAGCGGGTTCCAGCTTACAGAGAGGTCACGGTTCCAATAGAACTGCTGTGAGAATGTAACGGGAATGCCTTCGGAACCCTCCAGGTCACGTTCCTGCAGTTCGTGATAATTGCGCTGCAATCCGGTGTTGAAAGCAAAGCTCTGCGGCAGGAAACTTATCTTGGTGTCCTTAACTACGCTGAACCACCTGGCGTCATATCCTATCAGTTCGAACGGAGCCCATGGCTGGAATCCGGGTGCGTAACTGTAATCGA
>CAMYZK010000248.1 GCA_947303825.1 uncultured Prevotella sp.
AGATCATCGGCGAAGACCCGAAGCCATACCAAGCCGAGGCCGACGCCATTCTCAAAGCCATGAACGAAAGGCTCTGGATTGCCGACAAGGGGCACTGGGCCGAATACCAGGACGGGATGGGACTGAAGCGGCTTCATGAGAGTGCTGCCGTATGGAGCATCTACACCCCGATAGACTGCGGAGCCTGCACACCAGAACAGGCATACCAGGCAACGATGTATGTTGACAATGAGATTCCCCACTTCAACGTTGACTCTACCTATCAGACCATAGCCACCACCAACTGGCTTCCCTACGCATGGAGCATCAACAACGTAGCTGCGGCAGAAGTGATGCACACCGCTCTGGCCTACTACGAAGCCGGACGTGCCGACGATGCCTTCAGCCTTATGAAAGCTAACATCCTCGACCAGATGTACTACGGACAGTCGCCCGCCAACTTCGGACAGCTGAGCCACTTCGATGCAGCCCGAGGCGAGTGCTACCGTGACTTCGGCGACTGCATAGGCATTTCTTCGCGTACACTCCTGCAAGGCCTGTTCGGCGTTATTCCACAAGCCCTCTACGGACAGTGCATCATACGCCCCGGATTCCCCAAGGAGTGGGACAAGGCTTCGCTCAAGACTCCATATATCGAATACAAATTCACCCGCAGTAACGGCAAGGACAAATACGAGATAACGCAGAACTTTGCACAACCACTGAAAATCATTATACGCCAGAACCTGGGAGAGGGAAAGTTCAAGGACATAGAAGGCAATACAGAAAAGCACCAGACCATCGAGTTTGACACTGCCCCGCAGCAAGGAAACGTCAGGATAGTGGTGAAAGGCAATCCCAACATCTTCCCTGAGAGTGCCGCCAAGCTGGGACTTAGCGAGCCCGACCTCACGAAGAAGTTCCTGCCACAGATAATAGACAGCTACTGGAACTCTGAGGTAACCGACATCTTCAACAACCGGTATGTGTCGCCCCGTCCTAAGTCTACATCTCTCGAGCTTCCCGTGCAGGGAGTAGGAGAATGGTGCCATCCGCTCCTTACTCCTACCATCGACGACGCCGGGTTCCGCTCCAAGGCTACGGCCAGCACATTCACAGTAGCCGGGGTGCCGTTCCGCACTCCACAGAAGGGATTCAACATTGTCTACACATCACTATGGGACCGCTATCCCAACCAGGTAACCATACCCCTTAAGGGCAATGCCTCTTCTGCCTATCTGCTCATGGCAGGGAGCACCAACCACATGCAGTGCCACATTGACAACGGCATGGTTGAGGTGCAGTACACCGACAACACCTCTGACATACTGCGTCTCAGGAATCCGGAGAACTGGTGTCCCATTGAACAAGACTATTTCATCGACGGAAAGGCTTTCTGTACCATCGACCAGCGCCCCTATCGTGTGGCCTTGGGCAATGGCACCGTCAGCCGCGACCTGGGACGCGAGCTTGGCATCAAGGGTGTCTATGGCAGGGAGATTCCCGGTGGGGCTGCCCAGATTCTCTCCATGCCACTCAACAGTAACAAGAAACTGAAGAGCATCACCGTCAAGACACTGTCAAACGATGTGGTGATTGGTCTCATGGCAGTCACACTGCAATAAACACTTTCATGCAGAGAATAATAGATTTATACAAGGACTGGTGCGGACAGGAGCCTGCCAAGACCGAGCGTCTGGCAGGAGCGGGGAGCAACCGTGCCTATTACAGACTCTACAACAGCGACGGCAGCACCACCATAGGCTGCATAGGTACCAGCAAGGAGGAGAACCACGCCTTCATAACCCTTTCCAGGCATTTCTGCACTCTGGGGCTGCCTGTGCCCGAGGTGCTGGCTGTCAGCCGCGATGAGTTGTGCTACATTCAGCAAGACCTGGGCTCCACTTCGCTTTTCGATGCCATCAGCACTGGACGCCAGGCAGGAGGACAATACAACGAGACTGAGCGAGAGCTGCTGCGCAAGACCGTAAAGCTATTGCCCCGCATACAGTTTGAAGGAGCCAGAGGGATGGATTTCTCCGTCTGCTACCCACAGCCTGACTTCGACGAGACAGGAGTGATGTTCGACCTCAACTACTTCAAGTACTGTTTCCTTAAGCCGTCTGGTACCGACTTCCACGAGCTCCGGCTGGAAAACGACTTCCGGCAGCTGGCACGTGACCTCACCAGTGAGCCATCGTCAACATTCCTCTATCGCGACTTTCAGGCTCGCAACATCATGGTAAACGAAGTCCCCCAACAAAAGTCTCTCAAAACTCCGCTCGGCTCTGCCGCTTCGCTCGTCGAAGAAACCTCAAACCTCAAACCTCAACTCTACTTCATCGATTTCCAGGGTGGACGCCGAGGGCCATACTACTACGACCTTGCCTCCTTCCTGTGGCAGGCATCGGCACGCTATCCCGACGAGCTGCGCAGCGAGCTTATAGAGGTCTATTACAATGAAGCCGGCCGTTACGCCAAGATGCCGACAAGAGAGGTGTTCGACTCCCGCCTGCGCCTCTTCGTCTTCTTCCGTCAGCTACAGGTGCTCGGAGCCTACGGCTATCGCGGCTACTTTGAGCGCAAGCCCCATTTCTTGCAGTCCATACCCTTCGCCATAGACAACCTGAGCCATCTGCTCACCGACGACCTGCCCTACCCTCACCTCCTTGATGTGCTGCGACGCATGGTGGCTGCACAGACATGCAGGCTACAGGTGCGCATCTTCAGCTTCAGCTACAAGAAAGGCATCCCACAAGACGAGAGCGGCAACGGCGGAGGCTACGTCTTCGACTGCCGGGGCACAAACAACCCCGGGCGCTACGAGCAGTACAAACACCTTACAGGTCTTGACCAGCCTGTAATCCAGTTCCTGGAGGACGACGGAGAGATACTCCATTTCCTCGACTCTGTCTACACCCTGGCCGACAAGCATATACAGCGTTACATAGATCGAGGTTTCACCAGCCTTATGTTCTCCTTCGGATGCACCGGCGGACAGCATCGCAGCGTCTACTCGGCACAGCATCTGGCAGAGCATATCCGACAGCGTTTCCCCATGGTCAAAGTACAGCTATGCCATAGGGAGTTAAGAGTTAGGAGTTGAGGACTTTAGGAGTTCTTGCGTCCCTTCGGTAGCAAGCGACCAGAGGTCGAGCGCAGGAGTGTAGACGATAGTTTTGCTGATGTGCCGAATTTTGGAGTTATTGGTTATTGGCTAATGGTTAAAGGTTATTGGTTATAGGTAAGATGAAAGAGCAGATATTCAGAGAGGCATTAAGCCAGCGCATACTAATCATCGACGGTGCCATGGGCACCAAGATACAGTCACTAGGGCTAAGACCCGAGAGCTACCACTGCGGCCAGTTTGCGGGGTGGCCCGTGTCGCTTGTGGGCAACAACGACGTGCTCAACCTCAGCTCGCCCGACACGATAGCCGGCATACACCGTCAGTACATTGAGGCCGGAGCCGACATCATCACCACCAACACCTTTTCTGCCAACAGCATCAGCCAGCAGGCATACGCCTGCGACAGCCTGACAGCAAGCATGGCAATGGCGGGTGCCCAGATAGCACGCAGGGTGGCCGATGAGTCATGGGGACGCCAGATATGGGTGGCCGGCTCCATGGGCCCTACGTCGAAGTCGCTTTCCCTGGCTCCCGACGTCAGCGAGTGTGCCAGGCGTTCCGTCTCTTTCGACGACATGGCCGCTGCCTACGGCGAGCAGGCCGAAGCCCTGATAATGGGCGGTGCCGACATGCTTCTGCTGGAGACTTGTTTCGACGCGCTCAACACCAAGGCAGCCCTTTATGCCATACAGCTACTTAACGAAAAGCTGAATAAAGAAATACCTGTTATGGTGTCGGCCACCATCAACGACCGCAGCGGGCGCACCCTGACAGGGCAGACCCTCGAAGCATTTTACATAAGCATCTCCCACTATCAACACTTGCTGAGCTTCGGACTCAACTGCTCGTTCGGTGCCGCCGACCTGCAGCCATTCATGGAGCGTCTCTCTGGACGCATACCCGTCTGCCTGTCGCTCTACCCCAACGCCGGACTGCCCAACGAGATGGGCGAGTACGACGAGTTGCCCGCCTTTACAGCCAGTCACCTGCGACGAATGGCGGTAGATGGCCTGCTAAATATCGCGGGCGGCTGCTGTGGAACAAATGAGGAGCATATCCGCGCCATCAGCGAGACCCTAAGGGATATAAAGCCCAGACGATTGCCTGTTGGCGACCAGCGCATGTGGCTGTCTGGACTGGAGGCATTGCTGGTAGATAAGGAAACACAGAACTTCACAAATGTCGGCGAACGCACGAACGTGGCCGGCTCAAGGACGTTTGCCCGACTGATTGCCGA
>CAMYZK010000249.1 GCA_947303825.1 uncultured Prevotella sp.
ATGTTCAGCAGGAGCTTGACCCAGAGCTTCGTCTGCTTGCCTCTGATGCTTATGGATCAAAGGTATGGAAGTGGGATGCAACAGCTACTGACGGTGAAGTATGGGGTAACATGGGCTACTGCGGTGGTGCAGGTAAGGATGTAGGTGTTTCTGGCAATGGACAGTGGTGGGGCGTCACCTCTACCGACGAGTTCAACGGTCAGCTACAGCACACCAATACTGGGGCCAACGCTGGAGACGGTGACATGGATGCTTATATGACCATCGGTACTGATGGCTTTATCACAAGCTATGATGCCAATGGAACGGAAATCCGTAAGGGACTCTTTGAACTGAACCCCGTTGAGGGCAATGAATGGAAGGTTGCTGACCTGAATACGCAAGGTACGATTTTGTGGCCCTTCGAGATTAACTCAAATGGCAATATGCCTTCTAATTTTGAGGTGGTCTATCTCACCAACGACAAGATGACCCTCGTCTATCCCGACGGCGGTGACTATGCTTCACTTGGCAACTGGGGCGAGGCTACCTTCTGGCACTTCAAGGCAAAGTAAGCTCTTGCTGAGTTTATTCATAAAAAGGGAAACGGGGTGATGCCTCGTTTCCTTTTTTAGTATGCTTCTGTTTCCGCACGCTATATGTTACTGCTATGAGGGTAAATTGGAAAGAATGTATAAAAAAACGGCTGAAATTCTTTGTTTTACATTTTTTTTATTATCTTTGCACCGTAATGTGTACTAAAACGTGCAGACAAGCCGTTGTAAAACGTGCGGACATGCCGTTTAAGGCCAAGTTTCAAGCTTGGCCGTACCCTAACTAAAAGTATAAGGGATGTTTATAGTTTTCAAACTTCTTGGCTCACTCGCACTTCTCATGTTCGGTATGAAGTCCATGAGCGACGCCCTGCAGAAGATGGCGGGTCCTCAGCTGCGACACGTCCTTGGGGCAATGACAACAAATCGTTTCACGGGCATGCTGACAGGAACTGTCGTCACTGCATCGGTGCAGTCGTCGACTGCTACCACGGTGATGACGGTGTCGTTTGTCAATGCAGGCCTGCTCACGCTGGCACAGGCCATATCGGTCATCATGGGTGCCAACATCGGAACCACGCTTACTGCTTGGATTATGGCACTCGGAGCCTCTTTCGACATCAGCATAGTGAGCTACGTGGGCTTCTTCGTGGGCATCATCCTTATCTATATGAAGAAGCACCGCTACATAGGCGACTTCCTCTTCGGACTGGGACTGCTGCTTCTGGGTCTCACCACGCTGCGCATAACGGGCAATGAGATGGACCTGGGTCATAATCCCTCGGTGCTGGCTTTCTTCCAGTCGTTCGACCCCAACTCGTTCTGGACCACTCTGGTGTTCCTCCTGCTGGGTGGCGTGTTGACCTTCTGCGTGCAGTCGTCGGCAGCTGTCATGGCTATCACCATGCTGCTCTGCGGCAGCGGGGCCATGCCCATCTATCAGGGCATAGCACTGGTGCTGGGCGAGAACATCGGAACCACCATCACCTCAAACCTTGCTGCACTTTCGGCCAACACGCAGGCACGCCGCGCTGCACTGGCCCACATGTTCTTCAATGTCTTCGGTGTCATCTGGATTCTGCTGGTCTTCCGCTGGTTTATCGACGGCGTTGTCTATGTTGTGGATAACATGATGGGACAGGCACAGGCCTCTTACCAGTCCAAGCTGACATTCACGCTGGCTGCCTTCCACACTGGCTTCAACGTCATCAATGCCGGCATCCTCATCTGGTTCATTCCACAGATAGAGAAGTTCGTATGCTGGGTCATCAAGTCCAAGAAGGCCGACGAGGAAGAGGACTTCCGTCTGCACTTCATCACTGCTGGCTTCATGAAGACTCCCGAGCTCTCGGTTCTTGAGGCACAGAAGGAGATACAGTCGTTCTCCGAACGCATGCAGCGCATGTTTGGCATGGTGCAGGAACTGCTCAACGAGTCGTCATCGTTGACGGGGAAGAAACAGGACGACCAGAAGTTCAACACCCTTTATAGCCGTATAGAGAAGTATGAGGGCATCTCCGATAATATGGAGCTGGAGATTGCCAAATACCTGGAACAGGTAAGCGATGCCCACCTCTCTGACGATACCAAGGGAAAGATACGTGCCATGCTGCGCGAGATAAGCGAGCTGGAGTCTATCGGTGATGCATGCTTCAACATGGCTCGCACCATCAACCGTAAGTACACCCAGAAACAGGATCACTTCACGGAGAAGCAATACAGCCACCTGCACCAGATGATGGGGCTCACCGAGAACGCACTCACTCAGATGAACCTGCTCATGGGCGGGCGCAAGGAGACTTACGACGTTAACCGCACGTTCAACATAGAGAACGAGATAAACAACTTCCGCAACCAGCTGAAGGCTCAGAACATCATCGACATCAATAACCACGAGTACACCTACGCCGAAGGTACAGTATATATGGACCTTGTCAACGAGTGTGAGAAGCTTGGCGACTATGTCGTCAATGTGGTTGAGGCACGCAAGGGCACCAGACAGAGGGAGAGCTGAGTTGAGTTAAGAGTTAAGAGTTGTGTCTACACTCCTCACTCCTACACTCCAAAAGAAATGCAGAATTAGATAATAAGGAGATGACATTTACAGAACAAGCAAACAAGATATTCCGTCAGGCCATAAGTGACTATCACCTCACTGACGATGTTGACACACCCATACGCAATCCGTATGACCGTGACTCCATAGAGTACAAACTATACCTGAAATGCTGGATAGACACCGTGCAGTGGCATTATGAGGACATCATACGCGACCCGCATATAGACCCCACAGAGGCGCTGGCACTGAAAAGGCGCATTGACCGCTCCAATCAGGACCGCACAGACCTTGTGGAAGATATCGACACATATTTCCGTATGATCTATTCAGAGGTGAAGCCGCTGCCCGATGCTCGCCTTAACACCGAGAGTCCGGCATGGGCTGTTGACCGCCTTTCCATCCTTGCACTGAAGATATGGCACATGCAGGAGCAGGCAGAGCGAGACGATGCCACGGCAGAGCACCGCCAGCTGTGCAAGGCAAAGCTGGATGTGCTGTTGGAACAGCAGAAAGACCTCTCAACAGCCATCGACCAGCTGCTGGAAGACATTGAGGCCGGTAGCAAGTATATGAAGGTATATAGGCAGATGAAGATGTACAACGACCCGGCTACCAATCCGGTGCTGTATAAAGTTAAGAGTTGTTTAAGTGAAGAATGAAGAGTGAAGAGTGAAGAATTTGCTACCGCGTAATCAGATGAAAGATGATAAATGAGAGATGATAGATATGGCTACCTTGCATGCGGGCATCAGCATAACAATTGTCTAAACTCCTAAACTCCTAAACTCCTAAACTCCAATATTCCTACACTCCAAAAGAGATTTGAGAAGCCTAAAGATATTTGAAAAGTTAAAAGTTGAAACGGCAGCATATACTTGTAATACGCTTTTCGGCCTTAGGCGACGTGGCAATGGTGGTGCCCGTGGTTTACGCCTTGGCAGTTCAGTATCCTGATGTACGCATCACGGTGCTGAGCCGCCCTTACGCGCGCACCTTCTTCGAAGACCTGGCCCCGAACGTCAGCTTCATGGAGGCCGACGTGAAAGGCGAGTACCATGGCCTGCGCGGTCTCAACTCCCTCTACCGTCGTCTGGTGGCAAAGCAGTTCACTCATGTGGCCGACCTTCATAACGTGCTCCGCTCAGAGTATCTGCGCATGCGCTTCAACATGGGCCGATTTCGTGTGGAGCATATAGACAAGCACCGCAAGATGCGTCGCAAGCTGGTGTCAAAGGGACACAAGAAGCAAAAGGTGCAGCTGCCCACCTCCTTCCAGAACTATTTTGAAGTGTTCCGTGAGCTGGGATTCCCCATCGACAATCCTTCGTTCACTTCTATCTTTCCACCCGAAGGAGGCAACCTCAACCTGCTTCCTGCTGCCATCGGACACAAACGCACCTGGGAGCAGTGGATAGGTATTGCACCCTTTGCAGCTCATGAGGGAAAGGTGTATCCTCCAAGACTGATGGAACAGGTCATTTTTGAACTGATTCAGAAATATCCCACCAGGAGCTGATACTCATGAGTCACCTCGATGTCATGGTGTCGATGGACTCGGCCAACATGCATATCGCATCGCTTACGGGAACTCCCGTAGTAAGTATTTGGGGAGCCACACACCCATACGCAGGATTTCTGGGCTGGAACCAGAACCCCGACAATGCCATCGGTGTGGACATGGACTGCCGTCCGTGCAGCATCTATGGGCAG
>CAMYZK010000250.1 GCA_947303825.1 uncultured Prevotella sp.
GACACCTTATTTATTCACCTTCAGAAAGCTCGCTTCATCAGTGGCGAGAGGTGAGAGGCATGGAGCAAGGCACATCCGACAGCCTTTTTGTAAAAGAATAGTACAGAAAAACGCGCACTGAAAATCGTTCGTTTCAGAGCCGAAACATGGCTCAAGACTCACTGTTTCGCCCACAATTCGCCCTAAAAATTCCCCCGCAGGGAGAGAAAAGCGGCTTTTTCCTACCTTCAGAGGGCTGAAAGGCTTCTGCTTTTCACAAATTCCAGATTTTCTGCAAGCGGCTGACAGCCCCATCCCTACCCTCTCGCCGTCAGCCCTTCGCTGAGCAGCAGCTTTTGCCGGGCGAGCAGCTTTGTCTGCGCAATGGCCTTGCTCTCACCGCATTACGCCGTTCGCAGTTTTTACGGAGGGGGCTGTAATGTTTCTCCAAGAGCCTTGGAGAAACATTACGGAGGCTTTGGAGAACTACTCCGGGGCTGCTGGAGCATTGCTCCAGAGCTGCCGGAGAAAGTTTACGGCCAGCCTGGGAAATATCGCCAAGGCACATACCATGTTCCCATAAAGAGCAAAACGTGGTCTGTTTATCCCGTTTCAGCCTTTCTAAGCCACTTTCCACGTTGCCCATTTTTCGCATATTCGCCAACAAAAGTCCGTCCGCCGCAATACGATAGAGTATCAAGGGCTGCGGTGTAAGGATTTTTACGCACAGCAAACTGCCTGTTCACCCACGGTTGGCATGGTGGAGCTGCTTCACCCCAACGCACTAAAAACCACACAGAAACTGTAAGAATGTCGGGGTTATAGGCCACTCGCTCATCACACTAACCGAAGAAAAATGCCACATTGTTTTGACAACCAACAAAACATTCGTACCTTTGTGCGGTTAAGAAAAGAAACTGCGCTTTTCCAGAAGAGCAGAGTTCTCATTATCACTTCTAAATAAATCAATGTCACTATTATGAAAGACTTCTTCAAGTATGTGCTTGCCACGGTTGTCGGTATGCTGCTTTTCTCTATCGTCATGGGCGTGTTCATGGTGATGAGCATGGTTGGCATCGTTGCTTCCGGGGAGCAAACCAAGAGCATCAAGGACAACTCTGTACTCGTGCTGAACCTCTCCGGCACATTAGACGAGCGCGCACAAGCCGACCCGATGGCCTTCATCAAGGGCGAAAACACTGAAGCCACGGGGCTCGACGATATGCTGACAGCCATCAGAAAGGCTAAGACGAACGACAAGGTGAAGGGTATCTACATCGAAGCCGGCGCGTTTGCCGCCGACTCATACGCCTCGCTGCAAGCCGTGCGCAAGGCTCTGGCTGACTTCCGCAGCAGCGGCAAGTGGATTGTGGCCTACTCAGACTCCTACTCTCAGAGCACCTACTATCTGGCTTCCGTGGCCAACAAGGTGTGGGTCAACCCGCAGGGAATGATTGACTGGCACGGTCTGGCCTCACAGAAGATATACGTTAAGGACCTGCTCGAGAAGGTGGGAGTGAAGATGCAGGTAACAAAGGTGGGCAAATACAAGAGTGCCGTGGAGATGTTCACCGTCGACAAGATGAGCGACGCAGACCGCGAGCAGACCGAAGCCTACATAAACGGCATCTGGAACAACGTTGTCAACGACGTTGCCGCCAGCCGCCACCTCACCGCAAGCCAGCTCAACACCTATGCAGACAGCCTCATAACGCTTGCTCCTGCTACCGAACTGGTCAAGATGAAGATGGCCGACCAACTGCTCTACACCGACCAGGTGAAGGCTGAAGTGAAGAAACTGCTGAACATCGACCAGAAAGACGAAATATACCAGCTGTCCGTCAGCGACATGGCTAACGTGAAAGATGAAAGGAAAGAGGGCGACCAGGTGGCCGTGTACTATGCCTTCGGCGACATTGTCGACGGTGCGGCAGCAGGACCGACCTCGTTAAATGAAAGCGTTATCGATGCTCAGAAAGTGTGCCGCGACCTTGAGAAGCTGGCTAACGATGACGACGTGAAGGCTGTCGTGGTACGCGTCAACTCGGGCGGAGGCAGCGCATACGCTTCCGAACAGATATGGCATCAGGTCAGTGAGCTGAAGAAGAAGAAGCCCGTGGTAGTGTCTATGGGCGGCATGGCGGCCTCGGGAGGCTACTACATGAGTGCTGCGGCCAACTGGATTGTGGCCGAGCCCACCACTCTCACAGGCAGCATAGGCATCTTCGGTATGTTCCCAGACATGAGCAACCTGATGACCAACAAGCTCTCGCTACACTTCGACTTAGCCAAGACCAACAAGTACAGCGACTTCGGCACCCAGTCGCGCGCCTTCAACGCCGACGAGCTGGCACATCTGGGCACCTACATCGACCGCGGATACAAGCTGTTCCGCAAGCGCGTGGCCGACGGACGCCACATGAGCGAAGCTCAGGTGGAGCAGATAGCACAGGGCCACGTGTGGCTGGGCCAGGATGCGCTGAAGATAAAGCTCGTCGACCAGCTCGGAGGACTAAACGAGGCTGTCAGCAAGGCTGCCGCACTGGCCAAGCTCGACAAGTATCACACCGCTTCCTACCCCGCTCCGGCTGGCTGGAGCGAGATGCTGCTTGACAGAATGAAGGGTGGCAACTACCTCGACGAGCAGATGCGAGCCGCTCTGGGCGAGTACTATGAGCCGATGATGGTGATGCGCAACCTCAGCAACCGCAATCCAATACAGGCTCGACTGCCCTTCTATATATATATAAGGTAACTAAAGCGTGCTGCCCGAACAGGGCACACACTACAGAAAAACCATTCAAGGCCGACAATCACCATACCCCCGGGCCTGCCCGGGCCAAGCGATGAGAGAAACAAAGGTGAAAATACATCAGTGGCTGCTGCCGTTGAGCTGGCTCTACAGGCTGGCCGTGGGGCTTCGCAACCAACTCTTCACGCTGGGAGTGCTCAAGACGCGCAGCTTTGACACTCCCGTGATTGCCGTGGGCAACCTTACAGTGGGCGGAACGGGCAAGACTCCCCACGTGGAATACCTCATTCGTCTGCTCCACGACAAGGTGAAGGTGGCCGTGCTCAGCCGTGGCTACAAGCGCAAGAGCAAGGGCTTCGTGCTTGCCGGCGACGAAACGACAGCCAGCGAGATAGGCGACGAGCTGTTCCAGGTGAAAAACAAGTTCAGGAATATCCACGTAGCAGCCTGCAAGAACCGCTGCGAGGGCATCGACAAGCTCACCGACGACAGCGTGGCAGAGGGCACAGACGTGATTATTCTCGACGATGCCTTCCAACACCGATACGTAAAACCGGGCATCAACATACTGCTAGTAGACTACAACCGCCCCTTAGACGACGACCGGCTGCTGCCTGCCGGACGGCTGAGGGAACCTAAGGAGAGCAAGTCGAGGGCTGATATGGTAATCATAACCAAGTGTCCCAAGAACCTGAAAGCCATCGATTTCCGCGTGATAACGAAGACCATGAACCTGTTTCCCTACCAGGATCTGTTCTTCACAACGCTTTGCTACAGCTCGCTCTACCAGCTCTTCGGCGACAGCCAGCGCACCATAGACTCGCTCAACGACACCAACGTGCTGCTGCTGACAGGCATAGCATCGCCCAACCAGATGCGCGCCGACCTGCAAGACCATTGCGCCTCGCTCAAGCAACTGGCATATTCCGACCATCACAACTTCCGAGCCAAGGATGCGGCGACCATAGAACGCCAGCTCAACGAGCTGCCACAGCCGCGCATAATAGTGACTACAGAGAAGGATGCAGCACGCCTGCGCGAGCTGAACACACTCTCCGACGAGGTGCGGAAGGCCATCTTCGTGCTGCCCATCGAGGTGAAGTTCATGCTCGGACAAGAGGAATATTTCAACGAAAAGATAATAAGCTACGTCAGGAAAAACTCAAAGAACAGCACTCTCACAAAGAAAAAGAAAGATGACAAGAAGCCCAGGAAACCACAGTCGGCAACCGGGCCAAGGACAATAAGCTTCATCAACAACTGACACCAGCCCCACCCCATCAGCTGCCAACGGCCTGAAAACGGGCTGACAACCACCAACAAACAAAAGATTGAACAGATAACAACACTACAATTACCATGACATTACACTATCCACGTATGCTCACAGCCGCCTTGCTGCTTATTGGCATGGCGCTGCTCACGGCCTCATGCTCGTCAGTAGGAAACAGTCAGCTGCTCGAAGTCTACGACGTACACGGCAGCGAGGCCACCGCCCGGCTGACCGTAAACGGCAATGTGCTGTTCACGACCAGTGTGTTCATTGGCAAGAACGGCATCGG
>CAMYZK010000251.1 GCA_947303825.1 uncultured Prevotella sp.
AGGTCGAATTTTTTTTGCTGCAGAACCAAAAACGACAATTCGTCAAAACTAAGAACCTACAACCCCACAAAAACATGGTAGAGCAAAAATTAGTATAAAATTATCAAAAAAACCAATATAGAATAGAAAAAATATAACTACCTTTGCACGCAAATTGCCACGACGTAGTCTTGCAGGGACTACAGGCAGCTGAAACAAGTCGAAAATATCTAAAACAAATCTTACATAATGAGAAAGAAAAGAACACTTAGTGTCGTGCTGTGGCTGTTGGCTTCAGGCGCCATGCTGACGTCGTGTCAGGACATCAGCGACGACGACCACTATGCTGCACCGTCATGGCTCAAGGGCAATGCCTGGCAAGTGATGGAGAGTGAGGGTGTACACTCGTCGTTTCTCAAGGCCATAGAGCTGACAGGCTACAAGCCCATCGTTTCAGGACAGAGCATTCTCACCGTGATGGCCCCCGACGACACAGCATGGAAGGCCTTCCTGGAGTTGGAAGGCTACCAGAGCGTAGAAGACATGTGGCAGAAGAACCCCGCGAGGCTGAAGAAGACCGTGGGCTACCACCTGATGTACTACGCCTATGACTGGCAGAAACTGGTGAACTTCAGTCCCAACGAGGGCGACGGTGCCAGCGATGAAGCGCGCCAGCAGGATGCCGGCACATGGTACAAGCACCGCACTCGCTGCCAGGACGACATGGAGGATGTGCGCGGAAAGCTGGACGGTGTAGACACCACGCTGACAGTCTACCACTACGAGCGTTTCCTGCCTGTACTGTCTAACAAGTACTTCGAGACACTGGGCATCGATGCCAAGAACAACTATGAGTACTTCTTCGCCGGAAGCCATTGGAATGTGAGCGGAGACGGCTTCCAAGTGGCCAACGCCACCGTGAAAGACCAGGCAGCCATCGTTACCGACAATGGCTACCTTTACCACGTGAGTCAGGTGGTGCGCCCGCTGGAAACCATCTACGAGACGCTGAAGCAGAATGCCGACTACTCGGACTACATCTCGCTGTACGACGGCTATGCACACTTCTCGCCTGCCGCCACCGAGACCAGCGACAACGTGGGCAAGCCTGTCTATCAGGTGGTACACTCACCACTGCCGTCGATAGCCTGCGAGTGGCCCGTCACCGACTTCAAGGCCATGGATAAGCTGTCGAGCGTGGGATATACCATCTTCGCCCCATCCAACCAGGCCATCAACAGCTTTTTCAAAGACTACTGGACAAAGGAGGGCGGCTATGAGACGCTGGCCGACCTCGACCCGCTGGTGACCGAGTATTTCATCAAGCAGTCGTTTGCCGACGGCAACTCCATACGCTTCCCCGAGGAGATAAGCAAAGGGCTGGTAGAGACAGCCTTCGGCACACCCATAGACATCGAGCCAGAGAGTGTTGGCGACCGTCTGATGTGTGAGAACGGAGTGGTCTACGGCATGAAAGAGATGCAGGCACCAGCCATCTTCCGCAGCGTTGTGGGACAGGCATTCCGCGACACCACCTTCCAGTGCTTCCTCTATACTATGGACAAGAGCGGACTGGTGCTGTCGCTGGCCTCCGGCAATACCAGCTTCATGGTGCTCATGCCATCTAACAAGCAGTACAACCAGAGCGAGCCCACCATGCGCCTCAACGTCACCACCCAGGGCAAGAACCTAGAGGTGTACAGCGACGTGGAAGGAAACTATGCCAACATGGGACAGGGACAGGCTCGCAACATAGTGAACATGCACACGGCACAGTCGAGCGTTGGCTTCGGCGTGCTGCCCACACAGGTCTACGAGACCAACGTGGCTTTTAACTACTGGTTTGTGCACGATGGCAAGATAACCACCAGCGCACGCTTTAACGAGCAGCTGAACCCTGCATACGAAGGTTCACCCTTCGTAGACTACCACGCGCTGAAGCCTGACTTCTATACCGGCGTTTCTGGAGGAAACGGCTGGACCAACGGCATGGCATACACCTACGACAGCGACGACATCTTCACCGAGCAGACCGGTGACGGACTGGAGCACCTGCTCTCGGTGGGCAACGACAAGAACTACGAATACTACCTCTTTGCACAGCTGCTACAGAAGGCCGGGCTGGTGACACAGGGAAAGATGCCGTCGCTGGCTAGTGAGGGCAACCGCATGGTGGTCTTCGTGCCTACCAACGAGGCCATACGCCAGAACATCGACAAGATACCGGGACGCAAGAGCCTGAAGGTGGCCGACGACTATACCCTAAGCGGTACCGTCAGCGCAACAAACAAGACGGCTCTGGCCAATTACTTGAGGAACTACTTCATCTCGTCGCTGATGAACACCGTCACCACCTATCCCTACCCAGGCTCGCAGATGCGTGGCACTTTCCTTGCCATGAGCGGAGAGAAGCTGGAAATAGTCAACGACGGGCTGACACCGCAGAACAGCGGAATCCTGAGCATAGCACTGGCCGGACAAGGCAAGGTGCCTGTCACGTCAAAGTACTTCGGCCTGCCATTCGCCTTCAGCGACGGATGCATGCACTTCATCGACGGAATACTCTTAAATGAAGAGTGAAAAAAATGCTACCATACATATATATTATGATACAACTTTCGTAAGTAAAAACTACCACAGATTCTTGCGTCCCTGCGGTTCTTTCAGTCGCTTCGCTTCGTGAAAGCGGCAGAGCCGAGCGGCAAGCGGCAGAGCCGAGCGACGCAGATGACACAGATTTTTCTAATAAGGATTAAGCCGTAAACGGCTGATTTCACAGATTGCTACGCGCAGCCAATCCATGTAATCCGAAATAATCTGAGGAATAGTCGAGACTGTGCGCGCAAAAAAATCTGTTAAATCCGTGAAATCTGTAGTGAAATCGAACTTCAGAAACTTGAATTATATGAATAATAGTACAATAATAAATAATGAGGGAAGGAAAACGAAAGGGATGCTGAGAATTCTGCTTTGTGCAGTATTCTTCGCCCTATGCCCATCGTTTTTCTCTTCCCTGTCGGCACAGACGCTTACCGGTACAGTGTACGAACTGTTCGGAAGCTCAAAAGAACCCGTCATGGGTGCCAATGTCGTGCTGGTGAACAACCAGAACCGATACGTTAAAGGCTCGGTGACCGACATGAACGGACAGTACCACCTGCAAGTACCTCAGGATGCCAAGAACCTGAGAGTGCAGGTGAGCTACATAGGCATGAAGACCCAGAGTGTGAAGTACACCGGACAGACGGTGCTTAACTTCACCCTGGAAAACTCCACCACGCTGAAGGAAGTACAGATAACCGGACAGCGCGGAGGCCGCGACGGTATGGGTATCTCACGTATTGAGCAGACATCGTCGGTACAGAAGATCAACCTCTCGGAGATAGTGGAGACATCGCCCGTTACCAGCGTGGAGGAGGCTCTGCAGGGACAGGTGGCCGGCCTCGACATCAACCTGGGAGGCGACCCTGGAGCACGCAGCAGCATACGCATACGCGGTACCAGTTCTCTGTCGGCCAGCAACGAGCCGCTCATCGTCATTGACGGTGTGCCACAGGACGTGGACATCAGCGAGGACTTCAACTTTGCCACCGCCAACGAGGAGGACTTCGGAGCCCTGCTCAACATTGCCCCAGCCAACATTGAGTCGATAGAGGTGCTGAAAGACGCTTCGGCAACGGCTATCTACGGAACGAAGGGTGCCAACGGCGTGCTGCTCATCACCACCAAGCGTGGTGCCATGGGAAAGACGAAGTTCTCTTTCTCCAGCAAGTACACCATAAAGCGCGAGCCGGAAAGCGTGCCGCTGCTCAACGGGCCGCAGTATGTGTCGATGATGCAGGACGCCATCTGGAATGCTGCCAACGCGAAGGGCGTGAGCAGCGCAGCATCGGAGATGAACATGCTCTTCAACAACATGGAGCTGAACTACGACCCCAACTACCGCTACTATGACGAGTACAACACCAGCACCGACTGGCTGGAGGCGGTGAAGCAGGATGCCATCATCACCGACAACAACTTCTCCATGACCGGCGGTGGCGAGAAGGCCGTTTACAAGCTGAACCTGGGATACTACGACGAGCAGGGCACCACACGCGGAACAGGGGTGCAGCGCCTGTCGGCAGGAATGAAGATAACCTACAAGTTCAGCGACAAGCTGAGAGTGATGACTGACTTCTCATTCTCAAACACCAACAAGGATGCCAACGTGCTGGACAATGCACGCTCGATGGCCATGCAGAAGATGGTCGACGCACTGCACGAGGAGATCCCCGCGCA
>CAMYZK010000252.1 GCA_947303825.1 uncultured Prevotella sp.
GGCCCATTAAAGGAGATCAAGTATGGCCCAGGTAAGAGATATTACAACATCCGGCGCAGGCAACAGCGGGGCTTCCCGCATTTCAGCAAGCAACGCAGGCAGCGCAGCGAAGGGGAACGCAAGCTCCGCAGGGAAAACAGCCCATAGCGGGAGTCCATCTCAACGCAGAGCGACTGCAGGGTGCGTATCACCTTCGATGTGTCGGTAATGATGGGGTTGGCAGCCTCCTCGGGCAAGGCAGCCAGGAAGTGCTTGTCTATAGTCCTGTATATAGAGAACTCAACCATCTTCGGGTCAACAAGTACTATCTTCAGTTCAGAAGGATGCTTCTTATATAGCAACGATGTGAGGATGGCATTCAGTCCAACCGACTTACCCTGGCCTGTAGCACCTGCCACAAGCAGGTGGGGAGCCTTGGTAAGGTCAAACATAAACACCTCGTTGGTAATGGTCTTTCCCATGGCACAAGGCAGTTCCATCGTGGTCTCCTGAAACTTCTTGGAGTTCAGTATCGACTCCATCGACACGATGTTTGCCTTTGCGTTAGGCACCTCGACACCTATCGTTCCCTTGCCGGGAATAGGGGCGATGATACGTATTCCGAGGGCTTTCAGCGACAGTGCAATATCATCTTCCAGACCACGTATCTTCGAGATTCGCACTCCAGGTGCCGGGGTTATCTCATACAATGTGATGGTCGGACCAACGGTAGCCTTGATGCTTGAGATCTCTATGCCGAAGGTGCGCAGCACGTCAACAATCCTGTTCTTGTTTGCCGTCTGCTCCTGCATGTCAATATAAGGCTTTCCGTCTTCTTCGTAATGCTTCAGCAGGTCGAGCGTGGGATAGTGATAGTTTTCCAGGTCGCGCTTGGGATCATAAGGCTCCAGCATCTCGTCGCCCACCTGTACCATGCTCTGGCCATTGGCCTTCTCCTCGTCGGGTGCAACCTCCACATTCATCGACATATCGCCACTAGCAACCTTCTTGCCCGACGGACGCAGGGGCATGCCGGCAGCTGCAGGGGCAGAGACAACAGCCTCCTCACCGTTAAACTCAACGGTTTGCGTGGCTGGGTCGTCAAATACCAATGAGTACTCTTCTGTCTCTATATGGTTTTCGTAGGAGTCAACCTGCTCTTCTGGGTTGTTGTTTGTCACAACAAACTTCACCCTTTCAAATATCTTCATGGGGTTCAACACCCTGCGAATCCATTCGTACGCCTCCGTACTGACGTATGTAAGGAACAGCAGGGCAATGATGATAAGCACTGCCGCCAGTCCGGGCATTCCAACAAATCCCTCTATCCACCGGCCTACCTGAGTGCCATGGTCTCCGCCTGGGCTGAAATGCGTCTGCCCCACCAATGGCTGTACGAACTTTGCCAAAGCGATAGACGTCCATATCATAACCAGCATCAGGCACATAAACCACTTTATCAAGTTGGGCTTGAAGGCCTTCATCAGTCTCAAAGAAACAAGGGAAATCATTACTGGAACCAGAAATGCCGGTATGCCAAAGCACTGTTTCATAAAGAAATAGGCAGTGTGCGCACCTATGGAGCCGCACATGTTGGAAAACTCGCCATTCTGATTAGACATCTCGCCAGGCTTGGTGTTCTCTATCATGCTCATATCTGCCTGACCGGTAGAAAAGAAAGATATAAACGACAGCACCATGCAGCACGCCACAGCAAACAAAATCATGCCAGTAAAGAACTGGAGACGCTCGTTCTGAAATATCTGTGTTATGCGTGAAAGGCCTAAAGCCTCCATAAAGCTCACACGCCGGCTACCGCTTTTTCCTTTTCTATTATTTTTTTTACCCATCTGAAATTGCGTTACGTTAATTCTTCGTGCAAAATTAACTCAAAAAAATAACATTCAACAAAAAAATCACTTTTTTTTTGTATTTTTGCACCTTGAAAAGAAAAAGACATGACAAAAATCATTTTCAACAAGTTTGACAAGACAAGAATACCGTCGCTACCTGTTGCACAGTTTGAAGGAAGAATCGTCGTAGTACTCAATGAAGCAGAAGCAGAAAAAGCCGTCGACTATTTGCTCACACAGCCCATCCTGGGATTCGACACAGAGACAAGGCCGTCGTTTTCACGCGGGCACCAGCACCGCGTTGCTTTGCTGCAAGTGGCAACGAAAGATGTCTGCTTTCTTTTCCGTCTCAATTACACCGGACTCAATGCACACCTGGTACGCCTGCTTCAGGACACCACAGTTACCAAAGTAGCCCTGTCGTGGAACGACGACATCAACTCTCTGCACCGCATCGGACAGTTTAATGTAGGCCACTTCATAGAGATACAAGACATTGTAAAAGACCTTGGAATAGAAGACATGAGTCTGCAAAAAATCTATGCCAATCTCTTTGGCATGAAAATCAGCAAAAGACAGCAGCTGAGCAATTGGGAGGCCAACATACTCAATGACAAGCAGAAGATGTATGCCGCCACTGATGCCTGGGCGTGCATCAATATCTACAATGAAATAGTAAGTCTTAAGAAAGAAGGCAATTACAATTTGGTTGTTAAAGAAGACAATGATGAGAAAGATATATCTTAAGAGAGGCAAGGAAGACAGCATCTTGCGCTTTCATCCGTGGATCTTCTCTGGAGCCATCGACAGGATGGATGAAGGCATTGATGAAGGCGAGACAGTGTGCGTTGTCACAGCCAATGGCGACTATGCAGCCACGGGCCATTATCAGCACGGCTCCATCGCAGTGAGAATACTGAGTTTTGAACACGAAGCCATCGATGAATCATTCTGGCAAAAACGTCTTAGCCAAGCACTTGCAGCAAGGCAGGCTGTCGGTCTGGTAGACAACCCCCACACTACTGCCTACCGCCTGGTACACGGTGAGGGCGACATGCTACCGGGACTTATCATCGACATTTACGGACAGACAGCAGTCATGCAGGCACATAGCATAGGCATGCACAAGGAACGTGACACCATTGCCCGGCAGATAGTCAACGTACTGGGTGGCAGGGTGTCGCACGTATATTACAAGAGCGAGTCAACACTATCGTTTGTAGAAAACGGCAGCGGCTCGCTTATTGGCAGCAACCACGACACCACGGCAATAGAAAACGGCCTGCAATTCTATGTAGATTGGAAGGAAGGGCAGAAGACGGGGTTCTTCGTAGACCAGCGCGAGAACCGCGCCCTGCTGGAGAGATTCTCAAAAGGGAGACGGGTGCTCAACATGTTCTGCTATACCGGAGGCTTCTCTTTCTATGCCATGCGAGGAGGAGCCACCGAGGTACACTCTGTCGACAGCTCGGCCAAGGCTATAGAGCTGACACGCAGAAACGTAGAGCTTAACTGTCCCGCCGACATGCGCCATGAGGCTTTCTGCGAAGATGCGTTCCACTTCCTCGACAAGTCGGAGCCTGGACGCTATAACCTCATCATTCTCGACCCGCCTGCCTTTGCCAAACACCGTGCTGCACTGCACAGTGCGCTGAAAGGGTACATACGCCTCAACAACAAGGCCTTCGAGAAGATTGACAAGGGAGGAATACTGTTCACCTTCTCATGCTCGCAAGTGGTGAGCAAAGACAACTTCCGCAACGCCGTGTTCACTGCCGCAGCAAGGGCACACAGGAAAGTGCGCATACTGCACCAGCTACATCAGCCAGCCGACCATCCCATCAACATCTACCACCCGGAAGGCGAATATCTCAAGGGGCTGATACTATACGTTGAATAGTTTCACACCTCACTACAGCATAATAGCATGCCAGCATGATTGAGAAAGTAAGGCAGTATATTGAAAAGAACAGCCTGCTAGACCACACGGGCCTCTATCTTGTGGGAGTAAGCGGCGGTGCCGACAGTGTGTGCCTTCTGCTCGTGCTCAAGAAACTGGGCTACAAGGCCGAAGCCGTGCACTGCAACTTCAAGCTGCGCGGTAAAGAGAGCGACCGTGACGAGCAGTTTGTTGCAAGCCTGTGCAGAAGAGAAGACATCCCACTACACACTGCGCATTTTGACACACGCTGTTATGCAGAGCTGCACAAGGTGAGCATTGAAATGGCGGCCCGAGAGTTGCGTTATCGGTGGTTTGCGCAACTGTGCCAGGATGTTGGTGCGGCAGGAATCTGCGTGGCTCACCATCGTGATGACTCGGTAGAAACGGTGCTTTTGAACCTGGTGAGAGGAACGGGTTTACGCGGTTTGACGGGTATTCAGCCACGGAGTGAACTGGTGAT
>CAMYZK010000253.1 GCA_947303825.1 uncultured Prevotella sp.
ACAACCCCACGATATCGAACACTCTTTCCCTACACGACGCTCTTCCGATCTGCTCTTCGACAGGCTCGACAGGCACTTTGCCGTGCCCGTCTACTGCGGCATGATGACCGACACGGGCGGCTTCACCTATAACTCGTGCTCTCCCGACATATACCTCATCATATCACAGCTGCTCACCAAGCGCATCAACAAAGACAAGATTTACCGCAACGTGTTCAACAACTTCTCAGAGAACCGTTTGCGGCTCACGGGTTATGTGATGTATCAGAAGCTTGTGGTCGACGGTGAGCATCATGCCAGCTACTTCACCATCTCACGCCAGGATATGAAGCGCTTCCATTTCATCAAAGGCGACGCAGAGGGCCTTGTCAACATGCCGCTACAGATAAAAGGGCATAAGCTCTCCATCAGCCTGCGTGAGGACTCGGAGAAAGACAACCTGATATGGGTGAGCCTGCGCTCGGTAGACCAGTTCCCGTGCAACGAGATGGCGGCGCAGTTCTTCAACGGTGGCGGGCACCTCAATGCCTCCGGGGGACGGCTCTACTGCTCGCTCGACGAAGCCATAGATGTGACGAAGCAAGCAGTACAGGCTTTTGCCGACAAACTGAGATAAACAAATACAAACAAACTACTTTTATGAAACTACTACTACAAAGAAAAGCCATGACATTCATGGCAACAATGCTTATTGCAATGTCGCTGAATGCGCAAAACTGGAGCGGCACCGTTGCCGACAGCTATGCCGGAGGCGACGGTACAAAAGACAACCCTTTCCTCATCAGCAACGCCTCCGAGCTGGCCAAGCTTGCCAACGATATGAACGGCGAAAAGGATTTTTCGCTGGGCCGCTACTTCAAGCTGACACAGGATATAGTGCTGAACAGCGGGGTGAATCAGGCTGCCGCGTCTAAGCTGGAAGACGGTACGGCCTTCACTGCCTCGCCTGTCATTGGCAGCTTCGCCAGTGAGACCGACTACGTGGCTTTCCAAGGCATCTTCGACGGTGACGGACATGCCATCCGGGGCATCTATCATACTTACAAGCAAGATATCACCAACTACCTGGCACTCTTCCGAGTAACCGAGGATGCCGAGATTCGCAACCTTGGCATATCCGACAGCTATGTCTATGCCGGAGCCTATCTGAGCAACCTCGTGGGCCGGGCCATCAACACCCGCATCATCAACTGCTATGTCGTGGAGAGCACGCTGAAAGGGTGGGGGTCTAACAGCGGACCGCTCTGTGCACAGGCCATGGGTAAGACAAAGATACAGAACTGCTACTGCCTGGCAACGGCAATAGCAGTGAAAAACGATGCCGGAGCCATCGTGGGGCGCATTGGCAACGGCGACCTGAACGAGGTTGTCATAGAGAACTGCTACACCACGGCCAGTATCACGCTTAACAACCGTGAGAACCGTGGCGGCGTGACGGCAACAAACAGTGAGGGCTCTTTAGTGCGCAACTGCTATTTCACTTCGGCTGCAGGTGCCAGTGCCGTATGGCCTGCACAGGACAAGGGGACAACAGTAGGCTGCTGCCAGATGGCGCAGGAAGAGATGGGCAGCGATGCCTTCCTCTCACTGCTCAACGACAACTCACGCCAGATAGCTGCCGCCTGTCGCTGGCAATCTGGCGTGAACGGTTCGCCCGTTCACAACTACTCTGAGTCAACCCCCGATGTAGAGAACCAGCGCGATGTCACCATGATAGCCACCAACCCCTATCCTGCCAATGGCGACACTCATGCCGACCTTGATGCCGTAACCATAGGCGGGAGTGGCGACTATGCCTCGCTGCAGGCTACACTGAGCTGGACTGCTGCCCGCGACGGAAAGACCGTGTCACAATACATATATATAGGTACCGACTCGGCTGCCATTGCCAACGCCACGCCTACCAGTGCCATTGCAACCCTGGGCACCGAGACTAGCTACAGTCTCTCAAATCTAAACTCTCAACAAAACCCTGGCGCAGTAGCAAACTCTACACTCTACACTCAACACTCTCAACTCTCAACCCTCAACACCTACTACTGGCGTGTGGACCGTGTCGATGCCGACGGCCTTGTCACCGCCGGCGATGTGTGGATGTTCCAGCCACGCCACCTGGCCTTCCCCGGTGCCGAGGGCTACGGTCGCTTTGCCCGTGGCGGGCGTGGCGGAAAGGTGGTCTATGTCACCAATCTGAACAGCGAGGGGCCGGGGTCGCTGCGATGGGCACTCACCAACGGCCAAGGGCCGCGCACCGTTCTCTTCAAGGTGAGCGGCATCATCGACATGGAGTTCCACCAGTGCAAGACCGACCCCTTCGTCACCATAGCTGCACAGACGGCTCCAGGAAAGGGCATCTGCATTAAGCATTCCGACATAGGTGTGGGCAGCGACTGCATAGTGCGCCATCTGCGTGCACGTCGGGGGCTGGGCACTCCCGACGATACTGGCAATGCCATAGGAACCGTGTATAGCGACCATACCATCTTCGACCATGTCACTGCCTCCTGGGGCACCGACGAGACATACTCCAGCCGAGGCTCGCGCAACGTCACTTTCCAGCGAAGCATCATCAGCGAGGCACTGGGTATTTCCGGCCACCGCAACTATCCCGAAGGCACCAACCACGGCTATGCTGCTACCATCGGAGGCGATATAGGGTCGTTCCACCACAACCTGCTAGCCAACTGCAACGGCCGCAACTGGTCCATGGGTGGAGGTGCCGATGCCAACGGACATTCGCAGGGCCGTCTTGACATGTTCAATAACGTGTGCTACAACTGGAACAGTCGTACTACCGACGGTGGAGCCAAGGAGATGCAGTTTGTCAACAACTACTACAAGATGGGCCCCGACACGCGTCTCACCAACCTCTTCTCGGCCGACAATGAGACGGGTGGCGACCGCGACCAGTTTGCCTACGTTAGCGGCAACATACGTGAGAACAAGGACGGCTCGCTTACCGAAGACAAGTTGAACGTTACCTACCGCGCCACAGGCCCGCAGCCGGAGAAGGCATGGGTGAGTGATGCCTTCTGGCAGAGCTATGCTGCCATAGAGCCAGCCCGCGATGCCTACAAGAGCGTGCTCAGCGATGTGGGAGCCAACCAGCCCTTCAGCGACCTCACCGATGAGCGTGTGCTGGGGGAGACACAGAACGGTACATACACATACATAGGCTCAAAGTCGGGCATCAAGGGCGAGATAGACAGTGAGATGGATGCCGGTGGCTTTGAGGACTATCCTGAGACGGAATGGCCCTCCGACTACGACTTCGACAACGACGGACTGCCCACCTGGTGGGAGGAGCTGAGAGGCACCAACCCACGGTCGCGCACGCTGAACTATGCCGACACCAACCGCGACAGTGAGGGCGACGGATATACCGAGCTGGAGCGTTACCTCGACTTTATGGCGCAGCCTCACCTGTGGCTGGCACCGGCAACCAGCGCCACGGTAAGCATGCCTGCATTGTTTAGGGGCTATAGCAAGAGTCCTCAGTTTGCTGTCCAGTGTGCCAGTAGCGACGTAACCCTCAGCACTGCCGACGGTGTGCTCACCGTGACGGCAGGCGCAAAGCCGGCACTGGCCACCGCCCTCCTCACCGTGACCGATGCCGATGGCGCTACCTACAGCCGCCGCCTTTGTATCGCCGTTACCACCAACACCGCAGTCCAGCCTACTGCCATCACCTCTCTTGCCATCTGTCCGTCGCCCCTTTCTTCTCGCCTCTACGACCTGCAGGGACGCCGCATCAGTAGTCCAAGAACAGGATTGTACATTCGCAACGGTAAGAAGGTCTTCATACGCTGATGGCTTTCGCCATACCTGTAGTGCCAAGCGGCAGAGCCAGGCGCGCAGATTTACTGCGAGCACTCGTGGGGTTTCGCCGCTCGGCATCCCGAAGGGTGACGCCTGCTACTGAAATTGCGGGTAGGCGCGTCACATACCAGAGACAATCATCCCCCGCACTGGCGGTGCGAGGGATGGGAATGTTGTTGTCTAAGGAGTATTGGAGTCAAGGAGGGCTACTCGCGTTCCACCCAGTTCTCCACCTTCACGCCGGGCATCTGCTCGAAGTGCTTCACGTTGTCGGTCACCACGGTCAGGCCGTAGTGCAGGGCGGTGGCTCCTATCAGGATGTCGAAATTTCCGATTTCCTTATCGAGCGTCCTCTTCTGCCGCTTCAGGGCGCAGCGAATCTGGACGTACTCGTCGAACACATTGCTGATGTCG
>CAMYZK010000254.1 GCA_947303825.1 uncultured Prevotella sp.
GTCTTTATTGACAAAAGCAACAACAGCGGCGAGGCCATACTGGTGGACGCCTCGAGGCTGGGCGAGAAGGTAAAGATAGACAAGAACCAGAAGACGGTGCTGCGACCACAGGAGATAGAACAGATTATCAGCACCTTCAAGCAGCGGCAGGAGGTGGACGACTTCTCGAAGCTGGTGAGCTTCGACGACATCAAGCAGAAGAAATACTCGCTCTCGGCAGGCCAGTATTTCGACATCAAGATAGAATATGTAGACATCACGGAAGAGGAGTTCAACCGCCGCATGAAGCAGCACCAGCAGAACCTACAGCAGATGTTTGAGGAGAGCCACCGGATGGAGCAGGACATCATGGAGCAGTTGGCAAAACTGAAATTCAACAAAGAAAATTTGGCAGAGTAAAATATAATCACTATCTTTGCCCTCCAAAAATAGAATAGAGCTAAGACAGCTTTCTCGTTAACACCAAACCCGCTAAGTTTGTAACTAAGTACAAGACGAGTAGATTGTCTGCCTGCTCACGTCGTGGAGACGTGGGCATTGGCAGTTTCAGCATTCGTCAAGTACTTTAGCGGGTATGGTGGTATGCTGTCACTAAAGATGCCCCTCTCCTTTTTTAAAATCACTAAAACCTGAACTACAAATGACCCATAATAAAAAGATGGAGGAACTACTGGAAGACCCTATCAACGAAGAGCTCTATGGGCTGTTCTTGAAAGTGAAGAACAGCCCGCGTCATATAGCCATAAATGCAGAAAGCCTGTTCAACGAAGTATATTATTTGTGCGCTAAGCTGCCAAAAGAAAAAGACCCGTCAGGGAACCTGTCTGTGTATGCCAAGGAGATAGAGACCGATTTGGGGTGGCATTATGCGGCAGAACTTGTGTTCCCCATGCTCTATGCCATTCTGAAAAGCAAGAAACGCCTATCCAAGAAGATGCTTTGCCTAATGGAAACAATGGAGAAAAACTATGGCGACACCTTCTATTGGAACAACTTTGCCCGCCCGTTGGCCGTTGTCAAGAAAAGGCATCCCCAGCCCATACGCATAGACACCCGCGATTTGTTGATGACACTTGAAAAGTATCATGTGATGCCGATGATCAGCGTGCAGCAGGCCGAAATAAATGTGAACAGCCCCGGAAACATCGTTGGCAAGGAAATAAACTACAAGTAAGCATCATGGCCGACAAGAACAAGAAAAACGACGACTTCTGCATCAACGTGTACAGCCCCGGCAACTTCATTGCCAGGGAGATAACCTTCTCGGGAACGGTAAACATAGGTGCAGGCAGCACAGAGAGCGGCGGCTACAGCGACGAGCAGATAGCCCGGGCCATAACAGCCATCAACGGCGAGAAGAAACCGCTGAACTCAAAACGCAAATGGGCGGCAGTGCATTGGGCGCTGCGCTGGTACTGCAACTTCCCGACTGGTGCCAGGGAATTTTGCGACAGGGTAAAGGAGCTGCCCCTAGGCAAGCTGGAATACGGTTGTGACTACACCAACATACGTCATTTCTCTACCCTGTCGTTCATGGATCAGGATGCCCGACAGATGGACAAGGTGAAACCCAGCAAGCAAGACCAGGATTTCTTCCTTCAATGCAGGGAGGTGGTGCTGGCACTGGTCACAGAACTGGGGAAGGCGGTACTGCCAACAATGACTATTTAGCGTGATATGAGCCGGTTCTTTTAGGCCTCACGTACCAAAACGCTACCAAAACGCTACCATTCCGATACCACGTATCGGGATGTTTTTTTTTGTGTCTATCTTTGTAACAGCAGAAGAGAAATATGTTCCTACAGAACTCATAAAATAATATTTTATTAACAATTTAAAATTAAAACATTATGGAAGTAACATTAAGACTAGTAGAGAAGATGCCCATCAGGGAGTTTGCCACGTCGCGCGGCGACACCATGCAGGTGCTGCCGGTGAAGGCCGAGGGTGCCAGCGGCCAGGTGTACTTTGAGTGCTTCGGCCCCGACGTGCAGAACGCCGACCGCCAGCTGGCAGCAGCAGGGACGGTGTTCAGCGTAGACCTGCGCTTCAGCTACCGCGACTACACCACCGCCGACGGCACACGCACCAGCACGAACATAGGCGGAAGCCGAGTGACGGCACTCTATGTGCCACCACTGCCAGAGGCATTCTGAGTTCTTCGCAAGCGAAGCGGCAGAGCCGAGCGAAGAGAAAACTCAAAGTCCCAAAACTAACATTGTAACAAATAACGTTAAGCGTGATTTTTACCATGTCTATGATAACGAAAAAAAATGGGACAAATTTTTAATAATATATATATCTATAGATATATCTATAGTATAATAAGTAGTATAATATATATATATATTATTAAGTTTTTCGCACTACGATGATTCGCCGATGATGCACGATAAACCCGATATGTGATGCTTGTAGAAACCGCGCAAACAGACGATGACCCGCAAAACGGCATGCCTCAGACTTGTTGGAAGACAGGGAGCGACGGCCAGCGAAAAACAGGCAAAACGTTAAATGTTATAATGTTATAAACTCACAAACGTAACTACTCAGTCATCATTCGTTGGTCGGCCTCTCGGCCTCAAAATCTGACAAAATCTAAATAAAAATCCAACAAAAATAGGGAAAATGAAGATTTTTGTATGATTTTCAACAAGATTTTTGAAAGATTTTGAGCGTAGCGACCATATAATCAGCTATGACTGAGTAGTTACTCACAAACTAAAAAAAAACAACAAAACTCACATGGAAAAAAACTATCGCACCCTAGCGGGGCGTGCCAAGGTCTACGACGACGACCGCATAGAGTTCACGCCCTACGACCGCACGGGCAAGACCCGCATGGTAGACCTGGTGGAGAGCGGCAGCAGCCGCGCCTACACCACCGACGGAACGGCTCAGTCGAGCCAGGTGTTTCACATCAACATTCCCAGGGGCAGGCCCGACGTGGCCTACGAGGCACGCCACGAGCTGGAGGCACTGCTCAAGAAGGTGTGCCCCGACGCACCGCCGCCACCCGCACCTAAGGGGAAGCTGCTGGAGCAGAAGGAAGACTACAGCGTGCACCTGAACATGACCCGGGGGCAGCTGGACATGCGACTCACCATTGACCTGAAAAAGGACGTAGACTACATCACCCGATTCTATGAACTTCAAAAAGACTTATCACTATGTTTGCACTACAACAAGGATTTAATACGGAAGCAGTGCCGTGCACTCGCGAAGTGTTCTACCAGACCATAAACGCGCCCTTCGTCATAGGGCGCATAGCGAAGTGCCGCGAGGCCCTGGACAAGGGCGACCGCAAGGAGTACGACCGCCTGAAGCGGGGGCTGCCAGCCTTCATCTTCCAGGCTACGATGGACCTCAACACCGGTCGCGACGGCAGGCGCAAGCCCGGACACTGGCGGCTGCAGGCCGCTGCCAGGCTCAACGGGCTGGTGATGCACGACTACGACCACCTGTCGCAGCTGGGACTAACGCCGAGGGGCGTCTTCGACAGCATACCCGCACACTGGTTCGACTTCAACAGCTGCACTCACGCCATACTGCTGGCACACGTCACTCCCAGCGGCGACGGCCTGCGCCTCGTTACCACCGCCGACCCGCGCTGCACCCTGGCCGACAACCAGCAGGCCGTGGCCACCGCCCTCAGGCTGAAGGCCGACGAGAGCATCAAGAACGCCGACCGCATAAGCTTTGCCTGCGGCAAGGACGACCTGCTATACATCAACGACATCATCTTCACACTAGACAACAACGACTATGACAAGACATTTGGTGACTTTTACCGTCGCGGCGGCTCTCATGCTGCTCACGGGACTGCTGCTGCTGCCGCTCTCGGCAGTGACGATAGTGTTTCTCAGGGTGCGCAAGATGCACCTGTACCTGCTGCGACGCCTGCAGACGGCCGACAGCAACATTCTGCTGCGGCTGACATAGGCCCCGACAGCACCTACCACGGCCACCGCTACACCGAGATAGTCACGGCGTGGCTGGCCGACAACGGCGGCGAGCCGCAGCCCGGCGACCGCCACCGCATACTGCTGCGCCTGGCTGCCGACATGCGCTACATTCTGGAGAACAGCGCACAGCGCATCGTAAGCCTGCTCAAGCTGCTGCCATGGGTGCAGCAGATGATAGAGCACGAGGGGCGAGAGCCGGAGCTGCACGCCATAGCGAAGACCGTCACCGAGAAGGAGCTCTACTGGCGCATGCCCAAGCGCATGA